>DAIPHN010000074.1:0-15114 GCA_036771335.1 Burkholderiales bacterium | reverse complement strand
GCCACGCCCACGGCAGCGCGTCGAGCATCGCGTCGAGCGTCGCGTCGTCACCACGCTCCAGCGCGCCGATCGCCTGCAGCAGCTGGTCGTCGTTGAGCAACGAGCGTGCGTGCGTGCGCAGCAGCGCGTTGATGTGGGACCGTTTCCACGACCTGCGCGAAGCCCTGCAGCAGCTGCAAGCGCCGCTGTCGGAGCACCACAAGCTGGCGGTGCGTTGCGAGGCGCACGGGGCGCAGGTGCTGCCCTTCCCAGCTCCACGGCGGTGAATCCAGGCTGTCGCCAGCCAAGCCTGGCAGGGTTGGGCGCATGCACCCGGTGCCCTCGCCTGGCCGGCTTCCTCGGCGAGGTGCGTATGCAGCATCCTGGCTACTACGCGCTGCCTGTGCCGCCCTTCGGCGACGCCGCGCCAGGGCTCCTGGTGGTGGGTCTCGCCCCTGGGCTGCACGGGGCCAACCGCACCGGGCGACCCTTCACGGGCGACTTCGCGGGCGAGTTGCTCTACGCGGGGCTGCACCGCTTCGGCTGGTCGAGCGGCCGGCAGTCGAAGCACGCAGGCGATGGCCTGCGTCTTGCCGGGTGCCGCATCACCAACGCGGTGAAGTGCGTACCGCCGGCCAACAAGCCCGTGCCCGCGGAAATCCGGGCCTGCAATGCCTGGCTCTCCCAGGAACTCGCCGCCTTGCCGCCAGGTGCCGCGATCCTCGCCTTGGGGCGCATTGCCCACGACGCGGTGCTGCTCGGGCGGGGGCTCAAGCCCTCTGCGGCGGCGTTCGCCCACGGCGCGCAAGCTACGCTGCCTGGTGGACTGACGCTCTTCGATAGCTATCATTGCAGCCGATACAATGTGAATACCCGCCGTCTGAGCGCCGAGATGTTCGAAGCAGTGCTCGAACGCGTGCAGCAGCACCTCGCGCATTTTCCGGCCGAACCATGACCGAGCGAGTCGCACCCGCCGAAGCCGTTGCCCGGGCTCCCGGCCTCGAAGAGACCGTAGTCAACCTTCCGCACCGCCCCGGGGTGTACCGGATGCTGGGCGCCCAGGGCGAAGTCCTCTACGTGGGCAAGGCGCTCGACCTGCGCAAGCGCGTGGCATCCTACTTCCAGAAGGCCGGCGGGCTGTCGCCGCGTATTCAGGTGATGGTGGCGCAGGTGCGGGGAATCGAAACCACGGTGACCCGTTCCGAGAGCGAGGCGCTGCTGCTCGAGAACAATCTCATCAAGAGCCTTTCGCCGCGCTACAACATCCTCTACCGAGACGACAAGTCCTACCCCTACCTGATGCTGTCTGGCCACCGTTTCCCGCGGCTCGCGTTCCATCGTGGCGCGCTCGACAAGGCGAACCGCTACTTCGGGCCCTTTCCCCACGCCAGTGGCGTGCGCGAGAGCATGGCGCTGCTGCAGAAGGTGTTCCGGCTGCGCACCTGCGAGGACACGGTGTTCGCCAACCGATCGCGGCCGTGCCTGCTGCACCAGATTCGGCGTTGCACCGGCCCCTGCGTCGCACTGGTGGACGAGAAGTCCTACGCGGCAGACGTGCGCGATGCCGCCCTGTTCCTGCAAGGCAGGGAGGATGAGGTGCTGTCTGAGCTTCAGCAGCGTATGGCCCAGGCGGCCGAGGCCCTGGACTACGAGCGCGCGGCGCTGTTCCGCGACCGTATCCGCAGCCTCCGGACGATCCGCGAGACCCAGTACGTATCCAGCGCCAAGACCCTGGACGCCGACGTGGTGGCGGTGGTGTCGGATTCGGGCCTCACGGCGGTGAACCTGGTGATGATCCGCGGGGGCGTGCATCGCGGAGACCGCACGCTGTTTCCGCAGAATGCCCGCGAAGCCGACGAGCGCGACGCGCTCGAAGCCTTCCTGTCGCAGCACTACCTGGAACGGCCAGCCCCCGCGCTGGTCATCGTGAACCGGCCCCTTGACGCCCATGCGTTGGCCGAGGCGCTGACCGCCCAGGCGGGAACCAGAGTGCAGATCGTCGCCAATCCCGTGGCCGAGCGACGCATCTGGGTCGAGATGGCCGAGCAGAACGCCCGCCTTGCCCTGGGCCAACGCCTTGCCACCCAGGCGGCGCAGGAGGCCAGGCTGGGCGCGCTGCAGCGCGCCGTCGGGCTGCCTGACAGCGCCCAGCGCATCGAGTGCTTCGATATCAGCCACACCATGGGCGAAGCCACGGTCGCCTCCTGTGTGGTCTACGACCGCGGCGCCATGCAGAACGGCGAGTACCGCCGGTACAACATCGAGGGTATATCGCCCGGAGACGACTACGCGGCGTTGCGACAGGCGCTCGAGCGCCGCTACCGGCGCCTCGTGGAAGGGGAGGGCCGGCTCCCGGATCTGCTGCTGATCGATGGCGGGCGCGGACAGGTGGGCGGAGCCGTGAGGGTGCTTGCGGAGCTGGGGCTGTCGGATCTGCCCATCGTGGGCGTGGCGAAGGGGGAAGGGCGCAAGCCCGGGCTGGAGCAGCTGATCGTCGCGGACACTGGCGAGGTGGTGCGTCTTTCCCCGGACGATCCGGCGCTGCACCTCGTGCAGCAAGTGCGCGACGAGGCGCATCGCTTCGCCATCACCGGGCACCGGGGCCGCCGCGCCAAGGCTCGCACCGTGTCGTCCCTCGAAGATGTGCATGGCATCGGTGCCAAGCGCCGCCAGCGGCTTCTGGCGCGATTCGGCGGACTCAAGGGTGTGGTGGCCGCCAGCGTGGACGAGCTCTGCGAGGTGGATGGCATCAGCCGCCATCTGGCCGAGCGGATTTATCAGCACCTCCACTGACGCGGCGCGAGCGAAGCGTCCATGCCCGCCGTGAGTGCCCGAAACGCCCCGCGCGTCGATGCGACAGGCGGCCGCATCACCAGGGCTGCAGCCGCGCCGAGCATCGGGAGGCCCGCCTCGCACTCCCCGCAAGGCCAATTTGAACAGCCGGCATTGCCTGAGACCGCGGAGATCGCCGCGTGCCGATGAACGTACCTATCCTGCTCACCTGGGCCAGGATCCTGATCATTCCCTTCTTTCTGGCACTGTTCTACCTGCCGGACTCGCTGCTGGCGCCGCACAGCAAGAACATGCTGGCTGCGCTGCTGTTCCTTGCCGGCGCCATCACGGATTGGCTGGACGGGTGGCTTGCCCGCACGCTGAAGCAGACATCGTCCTTCGGTGCGTTCCTGGATCCCGTAGCCGACAAGCTGCTGGTGGCCGCCGCGCTGGTGATGCTGGTTCGCCTGGATCGCGCCGATGCTGTCGTGGCGGTCATCATCATCGGCCGGGAGATCACTATCTCTGCGCTGCGGGAATGGATGGCGCGGATCGGCGAGACGCGCTCAGTGGCCGTGTCGGCCCTCGGCAAGCTCAAAACCGTCTCGCAGATGACCGCCATCACGATTCTCCTCTGGCACGACCCGCTGTTCGGCGTGCTCGACTTGAGCCTGCTGGGCACCGCGCTCATCTACGCTGCGGTGCTGCTCACGCTCTGGTCCATGGTCTATTACCTTCGCATGGCCCTGCCCAGTGCACGGGCGCGCGGGTGAGCAGACCGTGGCGTTCTTGACAGAGCCATGGCTCACCCTATAATCCACGGCCTGTTTTCGCGGGAATAGCTCAGTTGGTAGAGCGCAACCTTGCCAAGGTTGAGGTCGCGAGTTCGAGACTCGTTTCCCGCTCCAGTTTCCCAAGGGAAAGCGGTTAGCCAACCGTTTTCCCTTTTTAGTTTCGCGCTGTCGCCGAGAACCATGGCGGGGTGGCAGAGTGGTCATGCAGCGGCCTGCAAAGCCGTCCACAGCGGTTCGATTCCGCTCCCTGCCTCCACGGTCTCTGCATGGGTGGCGCGCCCCATCGCCCGGATGGCGAAACTGGTAGACGCAGGAGACTTAAAATCTCCCGGGCCGTCTGGCCCATGTCGGTTCGATTCCGACTCCGGGCACGCCTCCTCAGGTCCCCCGCGCGAGTCTGAAGCGCCCTTCGGCGCCGGCTTCGCGCCATGCGCGCGGCCGCGCCTGCTTCATCAGCCTGTCGCGCCGCTAAAGCTCGGGCCGCAATCTCCGTAAACGCTGGTGTGCCCGATGCAACAACGGGGGGCATGGCGCCCGCCCCGTGAGATTTTGGCATGCGAAGCGATCAACCAGGCCCTCCTCCATGACCGTTATCGTCGGTTACATCATCATTCTCGCCGCCGGGCGGGGCGGCTTCGTTCTCGCCGGCGGTCACGTGGGGTCACTGGTCCAGCCCGTGGAACTCATCATGATCGGTGGCTCAGCGCTCGGGGCGTTCGTTGTTTCCAACAACGGCAAGGTAATCAAGTGCACGCTGCGGGCGCTGCCAACGACTCTGAAGGGCTCTAAGTTCACAAAGGCTCTCTATCTTGAGCTGCTTTCCCTGCTGTACGAAATCCTTGCCAAGGTGCGCAAGGAGGGCCTGATGTCGATCGAGGGTGATGTAGACAGCCCCGAGCAGAGCGCGGTGTTCGCCAAGTATCCCGCCATCCTCGCCGATCACCACGCCATGGAGTTTCTCACCGACTACCTTCGCCTAATGGTGGGAGGAAACCTCAACGCGTTCGAGCTGGAGAACCTCATGGACGTGGAGATCGAAACCCACCACCACGAGGGCGAGGCGCCCATTCAGGCGGTGAGTAAGCTCGCCGATGGGTTGCCTGCCTTCGGCATCGTTGCTGCAGTGATGGGGGTGGTTCACACCATGGAATCAGTAGGCTTGCCGCCGGCGGAGCTTGGGAAGCTTATTGCAGCGGCCCTGGTGGGCACCTTTCTGGGAATCCTGCTTTCATATGGCTTCGTGGGCCCTCTGGCCACGCTTCTCGAGCATAAGCTTAATGAGGGCACCAAGATGCTCCAGTGCATCAAGGTGACTCTGCTGGCCAGCCTGAACGGCTACGCACCCCAGGTCGCGGTGGAGTTCGGTCGCAAGGTGCTTTACTCCACCGAGCGTCCGAGCTTCTCCGAGCTCGAGCAGGAAATGAAGAACCGCAAGGGCAAATGAAGGCGCGCGAGCAGCCTCCACCGGCACAAATATGAGCGACGATTCCCAGCGCCCGATCATTGTCAAGAAGATCCGCAAGGGCGGCCATGGACACCACGGCGGGGCGTGGAAGATTGCCTATGCGGACTTCGTCACCGCCATGATGGCTTTTTTCCTGCTGATGTGGTTGCTGGGCTCAACCACCAAGGGCGATCTTCATGGGATCGCCGAGTACTTCAAGAACCCTCTCAAGGTCGCGCTCTCGGGCGGGTCCGGCGCCGGTGACGCCAACAGCCTCATAAAGGCCGGAGGAAGCGACCTGACCCGGGCTACCGGACAGATGAATGAACACATCTCAGGTCAGAAGAAGCGCGGCGCTACCGACCTGGACGAGGCGAAGGTAGCCCTTCGGGCGGTGGATTTGCAGGTACTTCAGACCCTCAAGGGAAAGCTGGAACAGGCGATCGATGAGAGCGAAACGCTGCGCGAGTTCCGCAACCAGCTGCTTGTGGACATCACTACGGAGGGCCTTCGGGTGCAGATCGTGGACGCACGAAACCGGCCCATGTTCGCCATGGGCAGCAGCGAGCTGCAACCCTACACGCGCACCATTCTGCGGGAAGTGGGAAAGGTGCTGAATGCTGTTCCAAACGGCGTCAGCCTTTCAGGCCATACCGATTCCGCCCCGTATTCCGGTGGCGAACGCGGCTACAGCAACTGGGAGCTGTCTGCCGACCGCAGCAATGCGGCGCGCCGCGAGCTGCTTGCGGGCGGGATGTCCGAGCAGCGCATCGCCCGTGTGATCGGACTGGGTTCCGCGGTGCTTCTCGACAGCAACGATCCTCTCAATCCCATCAACCGGCGCGTCAGCATCGTCGTCATGAATCACGAGGCAGAGGACGCAGCGCGAAAGGATGGCGGAATTCTCCGGGCGGAGTCGGCCGCTGCCGTGAAGGAGGGTATCGGTGTACAGCCACGCTGAACTTCCTCCCCGTGCGCTTCGGGTCTCTACCCCGGTCGCACGGGCCGCCTTCGCGCAGGTTACGGCTTGCGGCGCGATGCTCGGGGCAGATCCAGCACAGCCGTACTGGCTTGCCGGACAGGCGCTTCTTGCGTCGGCCGTGGGCTCATTGCTGGGCCTGCCGCGCTGGTGGATTCCCATCAACCTGGCGTTCCTTCCTTGCGTGGTGGTGGCCTCGGCGTGGGGTATTCCCGCTCACATCTACCTCGCTGCCTTCGCCGCGCTAGCCGGCGTATACGGCATGGCCACGCGAACCCGGGCACCCCTGTACTTCAGCAGCATCAGCGCCTGCAGGGTGCTCTCCACGCTTCTGCCGGCCAACCGGCCATTCCGGTTTCTCGACGCCGGATGCGGTATCGGAACCACGCTGGCGTGGCTTTCGCCGCGCCACCTGTCGGGAAGCTTCAAGGGCGTCGAGTGGGCCCCCTTGCCGGCAGGGGTGGCCTGGCTTCGCTCCTGCCTCTCGGGTGGCCTGTTCAGAGTACATCGCGCAGACCTCTGGTCGCTTCGCTTGTCCGACTACGACGTGGTGTATGCCTTTCTTTCCCCAGTGCCCATGAACGCGCTGTTGAGCAAGGCGCGCCAGGAAATGCGCAAGGGTACCCTGCTGGTGTCCAACACCTTTCTGCCTGACGGCCCCCCTCCCGACGTATCCATACCATTGCCGGGACGGGGCAGGGCGCTGCACGCCTGGCGCTTTTGAGGTCCATCATGGACATGACGGCACTGGTGTCGGACTGGACGCGGCGGGAGATACCGGTCCTGGCTGCCACTGCAGCGGCACTGCGCAGGCTTCGCGAGGACGAGGATCGCATCAGCGGCCGTGACATCTCTAAAGTAGTACTGCGGGACCCGCTCATGACCCTGCGGGTGCTGCGTCACGCCGAGGTCAACCGCTCTGCGCGCCAGCCGACCGACATCACGACCGTCGAGCACGCTGTGATGATGCGCGGGATAACGCGCTTCTTTCGCGATTTCGCCGAGCTTCCGGTTCTTGAGCGACAACTGGGAAGTGACGCAGAGGCGCTGTACGGCGCCCTTGCGGTCATCAGCCGTGCCCAGCACGCCGCGTTCTACGCGCGCGCCATGGCCTCCCATCGGGTGGATCTGGAAACCGATGAAGTGATCATCGGTGCGCTGCTGCACGACCTGGCCGAATTGCTGCTCTGGTGCCACCAGCCGCGCAAGGCGGCTCTCGTACGCTATCTCCTGACACACGCCCCTGGCGTGCGCAGCGCGGACGTGCAATCGGTGGTGCTCGGGTTTTCCAATGTGGAACTGACGCTCGCACTGGCGGATGCCTGGAAGTTGCCGCCTCTGCTACGTCGTCTCATGGACGACAACCACGCTGCACACCCGCGCGTGGTGAACGTCGTGGTCGCCGCGGCGCTAGCGCGCCACACGGCCAACAGCTGGAATGATGCGGCGATTCCCGATGATCTGCGTTCAGTGGGCTCCCTCACCGGTCTGGCACACGAGGCAAGCTACCGGCTGGTGCGCAACGCTGCCCTGCAAGCTGCTGCCTGGTGGAGTGCTACGGGAGTAAGGCCGGCTGCCGCGCGTTTTCCTTCAACGGCGGATCCGGGCGGGAAGGCGGCGATACCAGAGTCGCCTGCCGAGTCTGGCGCCGAGGGCTTTCGGGAAGCCCTGGCCAGCATGGCGTGCGCTCCTGCAGGGACCGAACCGGCCACCCTGGCCACCATGGTTCTGTACGCCCTGCACAAAGGCCTTGGCCTCGAACGCGCTGCATGGGGTGAAGTGGATGAGAAGGCGGGGCAGTTGACCTTGCGGTTCGTACTTGGTGATGGGCATCCGTCGCTACGCGGCTACCGGGTGGCCCTGGATACCCGTAACTTGTTCGCGTTGCTCTTGCAAAAAAACCGTTGCGTGTTCGCCAATGGCGAGCGGCGCGAACGTCTGGTGGGCCTGCTGGATGCCCAGGCGCGATCTACAATCGGGAACAGTGATTTCATGGTCATGTCTCTAGTAGCGCCTGGCCATCCCCGGGTAATGTTTCTCGCCGATCATGGGCACTCCGGGCGACCAATCGACGAGAAGCTGTTTCCGGCCTTCAGGGCAGCGTGCATGGCCTTCGCCCGGCGAGCACTGACGTCCTAGACTGGCACTGGTCTCATGGTCCACACCATGCATGCGCCTCGCGTGGAATACACAGCGCTACTCATGCGTAGCGGCGAGCAGGTCACGGGCCGGTTTGCCCGACACATCGGGCTGCGGCGATTGGCGCTTGTCTGGATCCAGCTCGACCAGAAATTGAGCGAGGTTGCCTGTAGCTGGACGCGCGCCGAGACATTCGGTGCCGTTCTGCCTGACGCGAGCAGGCGATCTCCGGCATCGGAGCTAGGCATGGCGCAGTGGCGTGAGGAGCGGCGGGCGGCATGGCTTCGATGGATCGATGAGCGCGGGCGTCCGGATCGAAGACCGGCCGCGTGGCCGACGCATTTTTCCCCGCAGGGTGCGGACCGGTACACCTTCACGGGCTGCGATCGACGCGTCCTTGCGCGGGCTGCAGGTGCGAGCCGCAGCCCATCCTGGCGACCCATACTGACCATAGTGCGGGCGATGGCCTTGGTGTTTGCCGCCACGGGCTGGTGGCTGCCAGACCACCCCTTGTCGGTAGCCGCATTGATCAGCCCTGCATCAGGGTCATCGCCGTGAAACGAATCACAGCGGTTGCCCACCCCTTGTTGAGGCGTGTCGTTGACCTGATGGAATCAGCGACGGCACGCCGCGAGGCAGGTTTGGCTGTCCTTGAAGGCATCCACCTGCTTGAAACCTGTATCGCGGCCAAGGGCGCCGACTGTATCCATACGCTCTTGTTTCGAGAGGACTTGCCGTCAGAGTTGGTGTTGCAAATGTGCGCGTTGGCACCGCAAGCAGCAGCGGCATCCGTGGGGGTGTCCGCCTTCCGACGCCTCAGCCCGGTGGCCGGTGATGGCGGCGTCATTGCGATCGTGCGTATCTTGAACGAGCCCAAGGTCATTCCTTCCGGCCTGGAGATCTGGCTAGATGGGGTTCAGGACCCGGGCAACGCGGGCGGGATTGTCAGGACCGCGGCGGCAGCAGGCGCCGCCGTCGTGGTTTTTGGGAGCGGTAGCGCGGACCCCTGGTCGCCCAAGTGCCTGCGTGGCGGCATGGGCGGACATTTCCTGTGTACGGTGGTACGCGATGACGATCTTTTGGCGCGCGCTGGTCGGTACCAAGGTTCCCTGTTGGCTGCGGTCGTGGACAGGGGTGAGTATCTTTACAACGTCGACCTGTCGGGGCCGGTCGCAATCCTCCTTGGCGCCGAGGGACGGGGTTTGTCCCCGGAACTTGCTGCTAGAGCCGGTACGGGGGTGAAGATTCCGATGGCGCCGGGTACCGAGTCGCTCAACGTGGGGGCCGCAGCTGCGGTGATTTGTTTTGAACGGGTTAGGCAGGTCCGCATGCGGGGTCGCTAGACGGCCTGAACTCTCACGCTGGCGCCGCAGTATTTTACATAATGATCATTATGCGTGATATTGACAGTCCCCTGCCTGCGCGGTGCGCGCGTCGGTGAACAACCGGAAAAAATTCGCGGTGGTGAGTTCCGCAAGCGCATCCACGCTGCTGCCACGCACGCGGGCCACTTCTTCAGCCACGTGGCGGACGTAGGCCGGCTCGTTGACGGCGCCGCGCCGCGGAACCGGCGCAAGAAAAGGGGAATCAGTCTCCACCAGCAGGCGATCCGCCGGTACCCGCCGGGCAACCTCGCGCAGGTCCGCCGCGTTGCGAAAGGTAACGATCCCCGAAAACGAAATGAAAAAACCCATGGCCATCGCCGCCTCGGCCACATCCCAGGTTTCCGTGAAGCAATGCATGACGCCTCCCACGGCTGCGGCGTCTTCTTCGCGCATCAGTCGAAGCGTGTCGTGGCTCGCGTTTCGGGTGTGAACGATGAGCGGCTTGCCCGTCTCGCGAGCCGCCTGGATGTGGGTGCGAAACCGGCCCTGCTGTGCCTCGGCGCGGTGCGGATGGCGGTAGTAGTCCAGGCCTGTCTCCCCGATGGCGACCACTTTGGGATGGGCCGCCAGGAAGACGAGGCGAGCCGTGTCCGGCTCCTCGCCCCCCGCGTGATCCGGATGCACACCCACCGAGGCGAACAAATGGTCGAACCGCTGCGCCAGATCCCGCACGCGCGGGAAATCCTCCAGGTTGACCGCCACGCAGAGGGCGTGTCCGACGCCTGCCGCTGCCATGCGCTCCATGACACCATCGATGCCGGCAAGAAGCTCCGGAAAATCCAGGTGACAGTGGGAGTCCACCAGCACGGGTGTCGTCACAGCTTGGGCGTGGGATACGCAGAGTTACGGCGTCCGGCCAGCGGCGCGTCAACACGCGGGCAAATGTCCCGCGCCCCTTCGCCGCTCGACTTGACGTTTACTGCCACGCCCCGACGTTTGTTCCTCTGCGCGCCTCTTGGCACCATCCGCCCCACGGGCCCGACCATGGGGATGCGGTTGGGATCGTTCATCAAGCCAGTCAGCAGACACATAAGGTCCCGAGGCAGATACGGCTTGCGCTTTAACTTGGGCATGGGGACGAAGATGCCGGCATGCCTCGAAAACGCCGTGCAGGCTCCATACAGCAGGACACCCGGGGCCTTTACGGACAGAACAAGAGCGGTGGCACGCGGGGCCGCGGGCTTGTCGGCGGCGTGTGTCACAGGGCCTGACTCTCCATGAGTATCTGTTCGGTCTGCAGGCGCACGTTGAGCGGGTGTTCCAGCAGGCGTCGGGACTGCGCGAGGCGCTGCTCGAAGCGTACGACGGCCAAGGGGTCCGCGCGCCGCGCCACCGCCGCGATGGCATCACCCCGGTCGAGATGATATCGAAGCCCGACCCGAAAGCGCGATGCCATTACGTCCCAGGCCCAGGTCTGGGACACATGCACCACAGTTGGCCAGTCCGAATCCTTCACGTCCAGACCGCAGACGCCCGTGCTTGGGTCCCCGAGGCGCGCGAGCAGCGACTCTCGAATGCGCCAATAGCGATCGTCCAGCGCAGCCGCGGCCTCGGGCATTCCCGCCGTCTGCGCGAGCGCAAGCGCCGCCTTGCCCTGGCTCCGGGCGCCCAGCCACGCCGTTGCCGCCTGAATGGACGGCCGCGGCAGCGCCAGGCGAACACAGCGACTGCGGATGGTGGGCAGCAACCGGCCGGGAGCGTTGCTGACCAGCACGAAGCGTGCTGCGGCTGGCGGCTCTTCAAGGTCCTTGAGCAGGGCGTTCGCGGCCACCGCGTTGAGGCTCTCCGCCGGGTGAAGCATCACCAGGCGTGCGCGCTGCCGGGCCGGACTAAGGCGAATGAACCCGCCGGCCGCCCTCACCTGCCCCACATCGATTTCGCGACGTTTGCGCCGCTCCTTCTCGGCGGCCCCCGGAGCAGCCTCCCCGCCGTCATCCTGCTCACTGTCCGGACCGAGAAGCAGAAAGTCCGGATGGGCATCGGCCAGAAACCAGCGGCAGTCGTCGCATTGGCCGCAGGGAAGCCCTTCCGCGACCGTATGCCCGCACAGAAAGGCCTGCACGAGCGCGCGTGCGAAGGCCATCTCGCCTGACCCGCGCGCTGCGACCAGCAACAGCGACTGGGGCAGCAAGGCGCCGTGCACTCGCGCACGCCAGACGTCCAGGTGCCAGGGAAGCATCACGCGCAGGGCTTGCCGGGATCAGCCGCGCCATGGAGGAGGCCCCGCACGGCCGCCGCATCCGCGGAAAACAGGCGATCGAGCGCCGCGGCCACGAATTCTCCCACCTGGGCGGCCGCAAGGCCGCCGTCGATCACCACGATGCGGTTGGCGCACGCCCTCGCGCGCTCCAGGTACGCATCGCGCACGCGGCCGTGAAACGACGCCGCTTCCGACTCGAAACGGTCGGGATGATTCCCGCGCTCGCCCTGCCGTGCGCGCCCCGCCGCCGGATCGATGTCGAACAGCAGCGTCAGGTCAGGCTGCAAGCCCTGTTGCACCCAGTGCTCGAGAATGTCGATGCGTCCGGAAGGAACACCCCGGCCGCCGCCCTGGTAGGCGTGGGTTGCGTCAGTGAAGCGGTCGCAGAACACCCACCGGCCCTGGGCCAGCGCGGGACGGATGACGCGGGCGATATGCTCGCTGCGGGCGGCGAACATGAGAAGCAGCTCCGTATCGGGGTCCATGCCGCCGCTGGCTTCAAGAAGGATATGCCGCAGCTCCTCGCCGAGGGGTGTGCCGCCGGGCTCCCGCGTGGCCACATGGGCAATGCCGCGCGCATGCGCCCAATGGAGCGCGCGCTTGACCTGGGTGCTCTTGCCGGCGCCGTCGATGCCCTCGAAGGTAACAAATCGTCCCGCCATGGCCTTCAGCGCCGCCGCTGATAGCGGTCCACAGCGCGTTCGTGCTGCACCAGTGATGAAGAGAACACGGAGGACCCATCGCCGCGAGCCACGAAGTACAGGGCGTCAGTCCGTGCCGGCTGACTGGCAGCGGCGAGCGCTGCCGCCCCCACCAGCGCTATCGGGGTGGGCGGCAAGCCTGCACGCGTGTAGCTGTTGTACGGCGTGTCCGTCTCCAGATCGCTGCGCCGCAAGTTTCCATCGAAGCGATCCCCGATGCCGTAGATCACCGTGGGGTCGCTCTGTAGGCGCATGCCCCGTCGCAGGCGGTTGGCGAACACGGCAGCCACCTGCGGGCGATCGGCGGCGCTGCCGGTTTCCTTCTCCACCACCGACGCGAGGATCAGCAGCTCGTATGCCGAGGTGAGAGGCAGCCTCGGATCGCGCCGCTCCCAATGGAAGGCGAGCTGTTCGCGCAGTTTCTGGTGGGCCTTGCGCAGCACCACCAGATCACTGGCGCCCACGGCGAAGCGGTAGGTGTCCGGAAACAGCAGCCCTTCCGGGTGACGTTCCACTGCACCCATGCTTTCAAGCAACGCTGCATCGCTCCAGTCACGCGTGTCGTGCCGCAGGCCCGGGTGCGCATTCAGGGCCTCGCGGGCCTGACGCAAGGTCCATCCCTCAATGAAGCGCACGGTGTCCTGCAATGACTCGCCTCTGGCGAGCATCTGCAAGATGCGCTCGGGCGTGTGATCAGGCGTGATCTGGTACTCGCCCGCCTGCAGGCGATCACCCTGCCCGCGCCAGCGGGCCAGAGCCACGAAAGTCCAGGACCAGCGGATCACTCCGCTAGACTCGAGCTTGCGCGCGATGCTCCTGAGACTCGTGCCCGGCTCCACCACGAGGCGCACCGGGGGACCCGCAAACCCTGCGGGAGAGTCCACGAATCGCTTCGCAGCCACTACGGCGGCGCCGATGCTCAGAAGAGCGAGCCCGGCGACCAACAAGGCTGCGTTGGCCAGACCCCGGAGACGGTGCCGTGGCGACCAATTGGGTGCGACCCTCCGGTACACGCGATCTCTCCGGGGATCGAGCACTCTGGGCGGGCGTCAGATAGCGCGGAACACCAGCGAGCCGTTGGTCCCGCCGAAGCCAAAGGAGTTGGAGAGTGCGACCCGCATGTTCATGGCGCGCGCCTCGTTCGGAACGTAGTCGAGGTCGCATCCCTCGTCTGGCTCGTGGAGGTTGATGGTAGGAGGGGCCACCTGATGATGCAGGGCAAGCACACTGAACACCGCCTCCACGCCGCCCGCGGCGCCCAGCAAGTGCCCTGTCATGGACTTGGTGGAGCTGACGGCCAGGCGGCGGGCGTGGTCGCCGAAGCAGCGCTTGGTCGCCATGGTCTCGGCGAGATCGCCAAGGGGCGTTGAGGTGCCATGTGCGTTGATGTAGTCCACCGACTCGGGTGCGATACCGCCATCCCGCAGGGCGTTGCGCATGCAGCGCAACGCGCCTTCGCCATCGGAGCACGGCGCAGTGATGTGGTGCGCGTCAGCGCTCATGCCGTAACCGGCCAGTTCGCAGTAGATTCGCGCCCCGCGGTTCCGGGCGCGCTCGTATTCCTCACGCACCAGGATGCCGGCACCCTCGCCAAGCACGAATCCGTCGCGCCCCTTGTCCCATGGACGGCTCGCGCCGGCGGGATCATCGTTGCGTGTGGACAACGCCCGCATGGCCGCGAACCCGCCAAGCCCCAGCGGACTGACCGTGGATTCAGCCCCGCCGGCCACCATGGCGTCAGCGTCCCCGTAGCGGATCAGGCGGGCGGCTTCGCCGATGCTGTGGGTGGCCGAGGTACAGGCGGTGACAATGGCAAGATTCGGGCCCTTGAAGCCGCAATTGATAGACAGGATGCCGGAGATCATGTTGATGATGCTTCCATGCACGAAGAAAGGCGAAATCTTCCGCGCCCCGCCGGACCGCATGGCCTCGTGCGTCTGCTCGATCAGGGGCAGGCCTCCGATGCCCGACCCGATCACCACGCCGATGCGTTCGGCTGTCTCCTCGGTGGCGGTGAGCCCCGAATCCTTGATCGCCTCGAAGGATGCCGCCAACCCGTAGTGAATGAAGCTATCGAGGCGCCGCGCCTCCTTGGCCTCGAGCACCGAGGAAGGGTCGACCCCCCGGCCCTCTCCCGCGAAACGCGAAGCGAGAGACGAAGCATCGAAGCGGCTGACCGGGCCAATTCCGGAACGGCCGGCGACGATGCTGTTCCATGCATCGGCCACGTTGTTCCCCGTGGGGCAGATAATGCCGAGGCCGGTTACAACCACCCTGCGACTGGTCAAGAGCGCCCTCCGTTGTGCCGCAGCAAGGCGTCAGCCGAGATGCGCGGAAATATAGTCGATCGCCTGCTGCACCGAGGTGATCTTCTCCGCCTCTTCATCGGGAATCTCGCACTCGAACTCCTCTTCGAGCGCCATGACCAGTTCCACCGTGTCGAGGGAGTCGGCACCCAGATCGTCCACGAAGGTCGACTCGTTTTTGATGTCGGCCTCGCTCACGCCGAGTTGCTCGGCCACGATCCGCTTGACGCGCGGCTCAACGTTGTCTGCCATGGTGTTTCCTTCCTGATAACGTGGATGTGACGAGACTCCATTGCGCCGGCATGCCGTGTGGCACACCAATCCGACTGGAGCCCCGCGGGACTGAAGCCCGGGAACCTTGCTTTTCGGAGCCCGGAGTTTACCAAAACTCGCCTATGAAAAACCCCTCCCGGCG
>DAIPHN010000073.1:0-15189 GCA_036771335.1 Burkholderiales bacterium | reverse complement strand
CTGTGCTACCTCGACGACAGCATCGTGCCGTTCGTTCGGCGTGCGGACCAGCGTAGCGACTTCCGCGACCCACGTCCCTCCCTCGCCGAGCGCTACGGCACGCCGGATGCGTATGAGGCGAAGGCGAGCGCCGCGGCCGCGGCGCTCGCGCAGTCCGGTAACCTGTTGGAGGAAGATCTGTCGCGGCTCGCAGCACGGGCGGCTGCCGTCCGGTGGTGAGCCCGCGCGCCGCGGCGCCCCGCGCGCGCCGGTCTGCTCCACGGCCGTGTCGGGTCACGGGTTCGCCGTGACATCGCGCAAAACGCGTGCATTCGAGGCCGCCGCTCCGATGGTGATCGATCTGTGGACCGTGAACCGCCGAGCGGCGATGCGGTCATGGGGATGCGCATCCACGGCAAGCGTCCGCCCGATCCGGTCTTGCCGTCGCTGCGGCAGCCGGCAAAGAGGGTGTCCTACGCAAGATTGGGGGGAGCATGGCCACGGACATGGACACAGGCGTGGACCCTGACCCTTCATTCGTCGGGATGCGAGTCGATATGTGGTGTACTGGGCTGGCCGCCTGCCGTGCGGGCTGATCTGGTTCGCGGCGCAGCTGCGAACGCCGACGCGGCGGGCTGGGCGTTGCCCGACCGAGCTGGGGGAATTCGATGAACTGGCGCTTGCTTGCGGCTGCGTTCGGCGTGTGCGTGGGTCTGGTGACGGCTTGCTCTGAGGATGCCATGTCGGATTTGACGATCTTTTCGGCGGTACAGGGGCAGGTGACAAACGGTGGCCAACCGGTCGCCGGAGCCACCGTCGAGCGCACCTGGCGCGGGATGTGGAAGAAGGAGGACGGCGCCGACGCCGTGAGCACGGCCGCCGACGGTTCGTTCGCTTTCCCCGCGATCGCGCGGCGCTCGCTGTTCGGCGGCCTCATTCCGCACGAGCCCTTCGTCGAGCAGACGATGTTGATCAGGTTTCAGGGGCAGACGTTCAAGGCGTGGATGCTCGACAAGCGCAACTACGATACAAACGGGGAACTGGACGGACAGCCGATCCGATTGATCTGTCGATTGGAAGCGCCGTTTCAACGCCACGGCCGTGTCAGCGGCATCTGCGAAATTCGATGACTGGTACTGGAACCGTGAAATGTCCGAAAGTGCTCTGAGTCCCGAACAGGCCGCCGCCATCGCGAGCGGCGTCTACGCCATGCAGGAGCGATCGATCGAACGCATCCGCGAGCGCAACGCGCCAGTGTCGAGCTACGATCCTTTGCCCAGCGACGATTCCGGCTTCAGCGGATCGACGGGCCAGCGCTCCGAGGGGCGTTCGGGAAATGTTTTCTGGCACGAGCTTTCCGGATTCGGCTATGTCGCTCAGGGTACCGGTCGGCGCGCAGGCGAGCTGCTGCTGGCAACGCGAGGCACGGAATCCACGGCTGTCGCGCTTACCGATCTGAACTTCAGGTTCACCAGCGGCGAATAGGTATTTCAAACAATCTTTCCCGCAAGCCAGCACTGTATTTCCTGTTCCTCGAACAGACAACCGTGCGCCGCAAGGCGCGGACCCCCCCCTCTCAGCGACGATGCAAGCGCGGCTTTGGCCCGAATCACCCTTCACCCGCCTCGCCTTGACGCCCTCACGCCATCAAGGGCCGAGCACGTCCGTCGGTTCTGCTGCGGAACCGTCGTCTTGCTCTCCGCTCACGCTGCGTAGTCGAGCGAGCACTCCCGCACCGCTGCGCGCGGCGGCGCCCGCGCGGCCAGGCCCAGGTGCGTGAGGATGCCCACGATCACCACCGGCTCTTCGATCGCGGCGAGGATCTTCAACTGCCCGCCGCACGCGCAGCGCTCCACGTGGATGTGGAACACGCGCTTCAGCAGCCGTGCCCAGCGCATCCGGGCCGCCTGGCCCTGTGTGTGCTCCTGCCCCGGTGCGCTGTCCTTCCGCGCCGGCTGCGGGATCACCGCCCCACGCAGCTTCGCGTTCGGGGCGAGCACCCCGTGATAACGGACCAGGTGAAGCCGCGGGCGTGGCACCCGCACGGCCAGGCGTTGCATGACCTCCTGCGGCTGCATGACGATGTGGATCGTGCCGTCGCGAGTCGGGCTCTTGCGCTTCAGCACCACCTCACCCCTTGGCGTTGCGGCTCAGGCGTTCGTTGGCGCAGAGGCTCCTGCCCCCTAGGTGATCCGCCAGCAGGGGATAGACCGCGGCCTCGGGCCGCCCAGTTAGCGGCCCGGGCAATCCGCTCCGCCCCCCGCGGCAAGCCTCGCGAGGGCGGCGGCGCGGCCCTCCTCAGGCAGTTTGGCCAACCGCCGGGCAGCGGCGTGGAAGCGCCCATGCTCGCCGCCGCACGCCGCCAGCAGGGCCTCGAAGGCGGGCACCTGCTGCGTGTACACCGCCACCGAGGCGAGGTGGGCGTTGCCCAGCGGCTGGGCGAACCAGCGGTCGTAGCCGGAAAATCCGCCCCACTCGCGCTTGAGCGCCTCGTAGCCAGCGCGCATCTCCGCGAACACGTGGGCCTTCGCTTCGCGCATGGCGGATGGCTCCAGCGCCTGCGCATACAGCGCAGCCAGACGGGCGCGGGTGCCCTCCACCAGCGCCACGAAGCCCTCGCGCCGCCGCCGCATGGCCTCGAAGTCCGCCAGCTCCCCGGCTGTTCCCTCGCGTTCAAGCCAGCGGCGCACGCCGTCCAGTTCCACCGCGGTGGCGAAGGACTCGTTGAAGGTGGAGTCGCCGGGCGCGTAGGCCACCTGGTGAGCCAACTCGTGGAACACCAGCCGAGCCACCTCGGCGCGCGGATAGTGCATGAAGGTGTTGAGCAGCGGATCGTCGAACCAGCCGAGGGTGGAGTAGGCAGGAACGCCGTAGACGAACACGTCGTGGCCCTGCCCCGCGAGCTGCCGCGCGAAGCGCTGCGCGGCGGCCTCGTCGAACCAGCCCTTGTAGGTGACGCAACCCGCCACCGGGAAGCACCACTGGCGCGGCTGCGCCGAGAACTCCGCCGCCGCGAACACGTTCCACACCACGTAGGGCCGCTTCAGGTCGGCGTAGCGGCGGTAGGAGCCATTGTCGGGCAGCGCCAGCGCGCGGCTGGCGTACTCGCGTAGGCCGCGGGCGATTTCGAGCCGGGCGCGCAGTCGTGCATCGGTGGCGGGGTCGGTGAGCACCACATCCAGGGGCCGGGCGGCGTTGTGCACCTGCCATTGACCCAGCGCCGCCTGCCAGTAGTAGCTCACCGTGGAGCACCCCGCCAGCGCCGCGCACGCGGCCCCCAGGGCAAGCCACCGCAGCCAGCGGCGCGCCCTCACACCGCCTCCAGCCGGCCGGTATGCAGAAAGCGCGCCGCGCTGCGCGCCACCCGCGCGGACACCAGCAGGCCGAAGTGGTTGACGGGCAGCACCAGGCGCGCATCCAGGCCTTCCCAGCAGGTCTCCTCCAGGGACACGGCGCCATCGCCGGGGCCCGGGAAGCGCGTCACCAGCCGGCCCGCGCCCACGCCCACGCTGCCGGCAATCAGGCCGATCGTCACCGGCCGGGACGGGCGGCGGGGCCCCCGTTGCAGCGCCTGCGCAAGGGTGGGTCCCGCGAGTACCCGCCCGCCAGGCAGCCTTGCCAGGGCCTGTGCCGCCCTGCTGCCGCGCACCGGCGAGCCCAGCATCAACAGCCGCTCCACGGGCAGCGCCGGGGCCAGATCCAGCGCGCGCAGCGCCACCAGACCGCCAAGGCTGTGCCCCACCACGCCGGTCACGGGCCCGGGCTGGTGCGCAAGGAACGCGGCCAGGGCGGCGGCGTGCCCGTCCAGGCTCCCCAGCAGGGTGGGATAGGAAAACACACCGACGTGAAACCCGGCAGCCCGCAGCCGCCGCGCCAGCGGCACGAGGCTCCAGCCGGACAGCCAGAGGCCGTGAACAAGGACGACGCTATCGGTCATGGGGCGAAGGTACGCGTTTTCCCGCGCCCGCGGCGCACCGCACCCAGCGCCTATACTTGCCCGCGTCATGCCGTGGCCTGCCGAAGTCCTCGTCGCCGCCCCGCTCATCGTGCTGGCGGCCTACGTGCTGTTCGGCATATCGGGCTTCGGTTCGGCCCTGGTGTCCATCCCACTGCTGGCGCATTTCCTGCCGCTCACCACCGTGCTGCCGCTGATGGTGATGCTGGACTTCTCGGCAGCCTTCACCACGGCCTGGCGCAGCCGCCGTTCGGTGGACACGGGCGAGGCGAGCCGGGTGTTTCCCGCCATGCTGGCCGGCATCGCAGCCGGCGTACTGCTGCTGCGCAACCTGCCCGGCACGGCCATGCTGCTGGCGCTCGGGCTGTTCGTGGCGGGCTACGGGCTGGCGGGGCTGCTGCGCCGCGGCCGCGCCTTCCGGTTACCCGCGCTGGCGGCCCATCCCACGGGCCTGCTGGGCGGCTTGCTGGGAGCCCTGTTTGGCGTGGGCGGGCCCGTGTATGCGGTGTACTTCACCGGCCGCATTGCCGACAGCGCTCGGCGCCGCGCCACCCTTTCGGCGGTGTTCACGGTGAGCACCGGAGTGCGCATTGCTGCCTTCGTGACGGCCGGGCTGTTGGCCGAAACCCGCCTGCTGGCAAGCGCCGCGGCGCTGCTGCCGCTGATGCTCGCCGGCACCTGGATCGGCCAGCGCATTCACGGGCGCCTGAGCCCCGCCCACACGGGCCTGGTGGTGCATGGGCTGTTGCTGGCCAGCGGCGCCTCGCTCATGGCGCGCGCCGCGGGCCAGTTCTGAGTCCGGAGCGGGACTAGCTTACTTTCACGCGCCGCCAAGCTGACGAGAGCAGGTGCTCACCCCCAGGATCGAATACAGCGGGCAGAAGCGCAGCGTGGCCGTGATCAGCGGCACCACTCCCACCAGCCCGACAAAGCGGGCGTTGCCCTCCAACAGCCACAGCAGGCTGAGCAAGGCAAGGCCGGCAACGATGCGGATGGCGCGGTCGAGGGTTCCCACATTGGTCTTCATGGCGATCTCCTGATGGGGCAAGCGCGGAATGCCTGCCCGATGCGATGAGTATCCGCGCCACGCGGCGCAAAGTCCGTGACCCAGATCACGTACGCGGCGGCGCGCCCGCCACGCCGGCAGCCCGGCATCAGGCTGGCGCGGCGATCTCCCGCAGCCGCCGCGCATCCACGATTTCCACCTGCTCGCGCGACAGCGACACCAATCCGCGCTCGGCGAAGCTCTTCAGCAGCCGGCTGACGATCTCGCGCACGCTGCCCAGTTCGTCGGCCAGCGCTTGGTGGGTGGTGCGGACGATCCGGCCCTTGCCCAGCAACAACGCAGCCAGGCGCTGGTCCAGGCGCTGAAAGGCCACCGCCTCCACCAGCGCCATGAGCTCGGCCATGCGCTCGGCGAACAGGCCGAAGACGTAGCGGCGAAAGGGCTCGTGCTCGGCCAGCAGCGCCGTGAACACCGCCGGCGGCAGGGCCACGGCCACCACATCGCTGTCGGCCACGCCCCGCGCCCGGTAAGCCACCTGCCCCAGCAGGCAACTGGAGGTGAGGATGCAGGCCTCGCCGGGCACCACGCGGTAGAGCTGCAGCTCGCGGCCGTTGGCGCCGGTCTTGGAAACCCGGATGGTGCCCTGCACCAGCAGCGGAAAGGCCTGACAGGGACTGTCTTCGTCAAACAGCACCGCGCCGGCATGGGCGCGCAGGATTTGGGAATCGGCCAGCAGGCGTTCCAGGTGTTGCGGCGGCAGGCCTTCAAGGGCCGGGTAGAGGGTGACCAGCCGTTCGCGTGTACCGGCATCATCCATGAGCGGATTGTCGCGGCGGCGCGGGCGCGCAGCAAGCTCATCGACCGTTGGCGCGGGCGGTGGGCGCCGGAGCCGCGGCGGCCACCACGCGCAGGCCACGGCCGAACCGCAGGCTCTGCGCCGTGCTCACCCCCGGGCGCAGATCCCGCCTGCGTTGCTCTCACCGCTGCCGCGCTGAGGCTTGCGGGCACCCGGATCCGATACGACCGGCGCGCTGTCAGCGCAGCGGCCGGAAGAACTCGCGCACCTCATGGGCCAGCAGCTCGGGCTGCTCAAGGGCCGCGAAGTGGCCGCCGCGCGGCATCTCGGTCCAGCGCCGGATGTCGGTGAACATGCGGCTCGCCACGGAGCGCGGCGGACGCAGGATCTCGCGCGGAAACTGGGCATAGCCCATGGGAACATTGACGCCGCCATCCGGAATGGGCCATGCGCCGTGCATACGGGCGTAGTAGGGCCAGAAGCTCGACCCGATGGCGCCCGTGAACCAGTACAAGCTGATGTCGGCCAGCATGTCGTCGCGGGAGATGGCGTTTTCCGGGCGGCCGCCGCAATCCGACCAGGCGCGGAATTTCTCGCCGATCCAGGCGGCCAGGCCGGCAGGGGAATCGGTCAGCCCGAAGGCCAGCGTTTGTGGCCGCGTGCCCTGGATCCACTGATAGCCGATTTCTTCCTTGAGCCAGACTTCCAGTTCCGCCAGGAAGCGCCGCTCCTCGGGCGTGGGATCGGCGAGCATCTTTGGATCGCGGCGGATGGTGAGCAGGTTGAGATGGATGCCCACCAGCCGCTGCCGGTGGGCGTGTGCCAGACGCGCGGTCACAAAGGAACCCCAGTCCCCGCCCTGGGCGGCGAAGCGGGCATAGCCCAGGGTGCCCATCAGATCGGCCAGGCAGTCGGCCATCATCTCCACCGAGAAGCGCGGCTGTCCAGGCCGGAAGGACAAGCCATAGCCGGGCAGCGAGGGCGCCACCACCGTGAAGGCGTCGGCCGGATCGCCGCCGAAGCGCGCCGGATCGGTGAGCCGCGGGATGATCTCCAGAAACTCGAACACCGACCCGGGCCAGCCGTGGGATAGCAGCAAGGGAAGGGGACTCGGCCCGTGACCGGGCACATGCAGGAAATGCAAATCGATGCCATGAAGGGGAAGGGTGTACTGAGGAAGGGCGTTGAGCCTCGCTTCCTGGGCGCGCCAGTCGAAGGACGTGCGCCAGTACTCCACCAGCTCCGCGAGCCAGGCCACCTCGGTGCCATAGGCCCAGGGCTCGCCGGGCGCCTGGTCCGGCAGGCGGGTGCGCTCGAGACGTTCGCGCAGGTCGGCCATGGCTGAGTCGGACACCTGCAAGGTAAAGGGTGTGGGGGTCAAACTCACGGCGGGCTCCTCGGGCAATGGCTACGCAATATCGGCGTTTTCACGGATTCTGGGCCGGTGGCCGCGGGCGAGTCCAATATCGCCACCGCGCCCCATGGATCCGGGGCGCGAATCACCGCCGCTCGACGGGCGGGGGCCCGCCAGGAAACGCCGGTCCTGCTCGGCTTCCTGAAGCGCCCCGGGGAGCGGACCCTGCGCAGCCCGGCCGTGGGCGCGGTCAGCCTGCGTACCTGGCCATGAAGGCGCGGTCGATACGGTCCTTCCAGCGCCATACCCAGGCACCCTCGAAGTGCAGGGCGCCGCGCGAGGCGATGGCATGGCGGGGCCCGGTGCCCAGCAGCACCAGTGCATGCCGCTGGGGCGAGAAGCGCCGGAGGCCGCGGCCCTCCAGCACCCTGCGCAGATTACCGGCCAGCAACGAGCCCTGGCGCACCGCGTACACGCCGGACTTGGGCACGCCTCGCGGCGCCAGCGCGGCCACGTCGCCGGCGGCAAACACCTGCGGGTGAGAAACCGAGCGCAACACGGCGTCCACCCGCACGAAGCCCTGCTCATCGAGCGCAAGCCCGCTGGTACGCAGCCACCGGGGCGCCGCGGCGCCGGTGGCCCAAATCGCACAGTCGCAGGGCACCAGGGCTCCACCGCGAAGCTCCAGGCCCGCAGCCGTGGCGCGCCCCACGGACGCGCCGGTGAGAAGCCCGATGCGTGCACGCCGCAGGGCGGCCTCGGCACGCCGCCGCGCCCCCTCGGAGAATTCAGGAAGAATCCGCACGCCCTGGCTCACCACCGTTACATCGCAGGGCCGGATATCCCGTGATTCATGGTCCAGGCGGTATCGCAGGGCCAGGGCGAGTTCCACCCCGCCCGCGCCGCCACCCACCACCGCCAGGCGCAGCGGCTCGCCGCGCGCCCGCTCCAGCAGCGCCTCCCAGACCTCGAGGAACAGGTTCACCGGCTTCACCGCCACGCCGTACTCACCCGCGCCCTCGATGGAGCCCGCCGGCGGCGTCGAGCCCACGTCCAGGGAAACCCAGTTCCAGTCGATGATGGTGCCGTCGCCCAGTCGCACCACCCGGGCGTCCGCATCCAGGCTCACCACCGCACCCTGGCGAAACTCCACTCGGCTGCGCGCGCACAGGCCGGCGAGGTCGATATGACAGTCGCGCCATGAATAATGGCCGGCCACCAGGCCGGGCAACATGCCGGAGTAAGGCGTATCCGGCGCGGGGCTCACCATTACCACCTCGGTGCCGGTGGGGCGGGCCGGACCGAGCCGCCGGGCCACCTCCACGTGGGCATGGCCACCGCCCACCAGCAGCAAACGCCTCACGTGGCGGCTCCAGCCACCAGTCCCTGCAGCAACACAGCGGCACCGGGACGCTGGCGCAGGCGGGCCAGGTCCTCCGGGCGGTCCAGATCGTCCCGGGGGGCGAGTTCCACCACCCGCCAGCCCAGGGCGGCCATGCGCTCGCGGGTGACGGCCGCCACGCGCTGGGTTCCCCAGGGCACGGCAGCAAACAGCGCCGGGTCGTGGCGCCTCAGGCCCAGCAGCCAGTAACCGCCGTCGGTGGCGGGACCGAGCACGGCATCCGCATCGCCGGCCAGTGCGCCAGCGGCGATGCGAAAATCCGCCTCGCTTGCATCGGGTACGTCGGTTCCCACCAGCAACGCGGCCTCGTGGTGGCCGAGCGCGTCACGAAACGCCTGGCTCATGCGCACGCCCAGGTCGCCCTTTGCCTGGGAAACCAGCGCCACGCCGAGCTGCCGGCGGCACAAGTCGAAGAAGGGATGCCGCGCATCCGGCGCGCAACACAGCCGCACCTCGCCGACGCCCGCGCCACACGCCGTGGCGAGCATGCGCCGCGCAAGTCTCGCCGCCAGAACGGCGGCCGCGCCTTCGGTGAGCGGCGGCACGAGGCGGGTCTTCACCCGACCCGGGTCAGGGGCCTTGGCGAACACGAGGGTGGGGATGTCAGAGGCCATCGGGACGGTACAGTGCCGCCAGGCGCTCCGGATCGGCCCCCAGGGAGTAGCGCAGCCGCAGCCGCCACATGAGCAGCACCGTGCGCCACAGGCCGTAGCACTCCCAGCGCCGGCCCGAAGTGGTCACGCGCAACCGCAGGCAGGCGGGGCGGCCGGTGCGCTTGAGGACGCTCGACAGCGCGATGTCCTCCATCAGCGCGATGGGCGGGAAGCCGCCCGCGGCTGCGAAGGTTGCGCGGCGCACGAACAGCGCCTGGTCGCCCGTGACGATGCCAGTCAAGCGCGAGCGGGCATTCATCATGGCGGCGATCACCGGCAACATGGGGTGGGCGCCGTGGATGTGCACATCGAACCGCCCCCAGCGCGCGCCGCCATGCAGGGCTGTGCGGATCGCCTCGATGGCGCCGGGCGGCAGCGCGGTGTCGGCGTGCAGGAACAGCAGCGAGTCGCCCGCGGCCACGGCGGCGCCGGCGTTCATCTGCGCAGCGCGCCCGCGAGGCGCCTCCACCAGACGGTCCACCAGCGGCGCGGCGAGGGCGCGGGTGGCGTCGCTGCTGCCGCCGGCGGCCACGATGACCTCGTGCCCCTCGCGCCGCGCTGGCTGCAGTGCACCCAGCGCCGCGGCGATGCCGCCAGCTTCGTGAAGGGTGGGCATGACGATGGAGAGGCGCACGGTCCGGGGCGCCAGAGCGGGGCGGTCGGGGCAGGGAACCACTCGGCTTTGTTTCAGAAAAGACCAACCGCCGGTTACCATTACCTTACAAAAGGGGAGAACAACATGAATCCGGAGCGCAATGAGGTGAGCATCGCCGGGGGGCTGGACTTTGCGCTGCCGCCCATGGCGCGGGTGCGCCAGAGGTTCGATCCGGCCCGGATCGAGGACATCGCGGGTGCGGTACGTGGCGAGTTGCGCCGCCCGGAGATTCGCGCCCGCGTGCTGCCCGGACAGACCATCGCCGTGGGCTGCGGTCGCCGCGGCATCGCCAACATCGGTCTGATCGCCCGCACGGTGGTGGAGGAATTGCGCGCGCTTGGCGCCAGGCCCTTCGTCTTTCCCTGCATGGGCAGTCACGGCGCGGCCACGGCCGAGGGGCAGCGCAAGGTGCTGGAGAGCTATGGCATCACCGAAGAAGCCACCGGCGTACCGATCCGCGCCTCCATGGACACGGTGATCACCGGTCATCTGGAGGATGGCACACCGGTGCACATGGACCGCCACGCCGCCGAGGCCGACGCCATCGTGGTGATCAACCGCATCAAGCCCCACACCGGCTTTCGCGGCGCCACTGAGAGCGGACTGACCAAGATGCTGGCCATCGGCATCGGCAAGATCGTGGGCGCGGCTGCCTACCACAGCCACGGCATGGACCGCTTCCCGGAGCTGCTGCCCAGAGTGCGCGACGTCAATCTCGCCGCGCGCAACGTGCTCTTCGGCGTGGCCATCGTGGAGAACGCCTACGACCAGACCGCGCTGATCGAGGCGGTGCCCGCCGAGGCCATCGCCACCCGCGAGCCGGCCTTGCAGCAACTGGCCCAGGCCAACCTGCCGCGCCTGTTCTTCGATGAGGTAGACGTGCTGGTGATCGAGGAGATGGGCAAGGACATTTCCGGCGCGGGCTTCGACCCCAACGTCACCGGCCGCAACCGCCGCAACGTGCAGTGGGCGGCGCGGCCGTGCGTGAAGAAGATCGTGGTGCTCGGCCTGACCCGCGCCTCCCACGGCAACGCCACCGGCATCGGCAGCGCCGACGTGATCACCATGCGCCTGTACCGTGACCTGGACGTGGCCTCCACCTACGCCAACGTGATCACCGCCGCCAATCTCGACGGCGCCGCCATCCCTCTGATCATGAACACCGACCGCGAGGCCATCGCACTGGCGGTGAAGACCGTGGTTCGCGTCAAGCCCGCCGACTGCCGCATGGTGCACGTGCGCAACACGCTGCAGCTGTCCGAGATCGCCGTGTCGCAAGCCCTGCTCGCGGAGGTGCGCGCCCAGCCGGAGCGTTTCGAGCTGCTGTCCGATGCGCTGCCGGCCGCCTTCGACGCCCAGGGCAACCTGGAGCGTATCGCCCACGCGGTGGAGGCAGCCGCCTGAGAGGCGCGGCGGGCTTCAGCGCAGGCCGCCACCCTCCAGCGCCGCCGCCATGGGCAGGGCTTCGGCCAGCTGGCGATAGGCCGGCGAGGACTCCACGGCGTTGCGAAAGGCCATCAGCGACGGCCAGTCGGGCGAGACAATGCTCAGGCGCGCCAGATTCGCCCGGCCGGCGGGTTCGTAGAGCAGCGAGATGCCCGCCAGCCAGTCGGTCTCGCCCGATTCGGCACGCACCCGCAGCCGCCGCAGCAGGCTCACCTTGAACCCAGTGGCACAACCCTCCGACCAACTGCCGTAGCGGAACACCAGTTCGTCGGACAAGGCCTCGGGCAGCAGTCCTCCGGGCGGCAGGGCCTCATACCACGCCAGCATGTGATCGAGCATGCCGCGCAGATCGAGCGCGGCCACCTGCGCCTGGCGGCGCTCGACAAACTGCTGCAGGGCCCCGAGCAGCGCGTAGGCGTTCACCGCCGCTCCGAGGGCGGGTTCCTCAGCGGATGAATTCACGGCTCACCTCGCGAAACACGTCGGTGCCGGCGCGATGCAGCCACTCGAAGGCCACCATCTCCCGCGACACCACCTCGACGCCGTGGACGCGCATGCGCGCCAGGGCAGCCGCACGGTCCAGGGGCCGGCGCGAACCCACGGCCTCGGCCACCACGAACACCTGCGTGCCGCGCGCCCGCAGATCGAGCACACTCTGCAGCACGCACACGTGGGCCTCGGTGCCGCACACCACGAGCTGCGGGCGGTGCCAGGCCGGATGGTCCTCGAAGCAGCCCTCGGCCACGCAGGAAAAATGCACCTTGGTGCGCACCGCACCCTCCGGCAGCACGGCGGCGAGCTCCGGCGCGCAGGGGCCCAGGCCCTGGGGGTACTGCTCGGAGCACAGCACGGGCACACCCAGGCGCCGCGCCACCTGCACCAGCCAGATGCTGTTGGCCAGCACGCGCGCCCCGCCGTGAATGGCAGGCAGCAGGCGCGCCTGGAGGTCCACCACCAGCAGGGCGGAGGTATCGGCACGCAGCAGCGTGGAGCTCATGGACGCGGTTCGCCGCGGCATCGCCGCCGTGGACCCCGGCGCGGCGCAGTGCTAGCGGGCATCGTTCAGCGCCCAGTCGTAATCGAGGCTCACCACGCGCAGCTGCCCGGCCCGGATACGTGCCTGGTCCTCGGGTGAATCGGCCAGCGCTTCGGCGTGACGGGCGAGAAACTGCGCCACCGAGCCGATCCCGCGATACCCCGACGTGAAGTCCTTACGGTACCACTCGAAGATCCTGGAAACCGCGAGCCGCCCGTCCACCAGGCGGTTGCGCGACCGGTCGGACAGGAAGCGCCGGGCCTGCTGGTCGAGTTGCGCGTCGAGCCGCTCGGCCACGTAGGCCTCCTCGCGCAGCATCGGACAACCCACCGACGCGCAGTTGACGGCGAAGTGAATACGAGGGTCGTCAAACGCTCCCGGTGCGCGGATCGTGTCGTGCTCGATGCCGTCGAGGCTCATGGGCCTGCCCAGCAGGCTGAAGAACCGGTCCTTCCAGGGATTGCCGAACACGGTGCCGAAGTCGCGAATCGACACCAGATCTGGGTAGCGGGTCAGCACCTTCTCCACGGTGAAGGCGTTGTAGGCGTTGATGAGGAAGGCGAGCTGCTCGGGTTTCTTCCACGCTGCGTACTGCGCCGGCTGCACGCCCGACAGCAAGCCAAGATAGCCCTTGAGCGCCGCGCGGTCGCGGGCAACGTCGGCATACCGCACTTTCGAAGCCCGCCCCCCGTCCAGAACCACCACGTGCTTCATGAGCAGCGCAGTCCACGCGGCATGGGTGTGATCGAAGGCGCTCGCAGGCACCGCCGCCAGCCACAGCGAGACTGCCAACAGCAGCCCCCGCGCCGTCGCCGTACGCACCCGGGGCTCAGCCGCGCATCCAGGCATGGTAGCGCTCCAGCCACTTCAGCACCCCGGCCGGCGCATGGGCGCGCTTCCAGTTGCCCGCCACGAACTTATTCGCTTCGGCGAGCGTCGGATAGACGTGGATCGTGCCCAGGATGCGATTCAGGCCGATGCCGCTCTTCATGGCGGTGACGAACTCGGTGATGAGCTCGCCGGCGTGCTCGCCGACGATGGTGGCGCCGAGGATGCGGTCCTTGCCCGGAACCGTCAACACCTTCACGAACCCGTGCGCCTCACCGTCGGCGATGGCGCGGTCGAGATCGTCGATGCCGTAAACCGTCACCTCATGGGCGACGCCCTTCTCCCTGGCCTCGGTCTCGTTCAGCCCGACCCGCGCCACTTCCGGCTCGGTGAAAGTGGCCCAGGGGATCACGGAAAAATCGGCGCGGAACCTGCGCCACCCGCCGAACAACGCGTTCACCGTCGCATACCACGCGGTATGGGATGCCGTGTGCGTGAACTGCCAGGGCCCCGCCACGTCACCGCAGGCATGGATGTTGGGGTACTTGGTTGCCATGAACGCGTTCACCTCGACGGTTCGGTTTGCCGACACCGGAATACCAAGGGCCTCGAGTCCGTAACCCGTGGTGTTGGCCACCCGCCCCACGGCGCACAGCAGAAGGTCGAAACCGATGCGCACCTCACGTCCCTCGTGTTCGGCCACCATCACCTTTTCCTCTCCCTCCCGCTCGAAGCGCAGCGCCCGGTGGCCGGTGCGCACGTCTACGCCCTCGGCGCGGAAGCGCTTGGCCACCAGTTCCGACACCTCGGGATCCTCGCGCATCATCAGCCGCGGCAGCATCTCCACCTGGGCCACCCGCGATCCCAGGCGCGCGAAGCACTGCGCCAGTTCGCAGCCGATGGGCCCGCCGCCCAGCACCAGCAGGCGCCCGGGCAGGGCGCGCAACTCCCATAGCGTGTCGGAGGTGACGTAGCCTGTTTCCTCGATGCCGGGAATGCTTGGAATGAAGGGGCGCGCGCCCGCCGCCACGACGATGCCACGGGAGGACAACCGTCGTACGCCTTCCGGGGAGCGAACCTCTACCTCCCAGGGTGAGACGATCATCGCCTCTCCTGCGATGCACTCCACCCCCAGGGACGCGTAGCGCTCCACCGAATCGTGCGGCTCGATGGCGCGGATGACGCGCTGCACGCGTTCCATGACCTCGGCGAAATCGAACTCCGCGCTGGCGGAGCGGATGCCGAATTCCTGCGAGCGCCGAATGTGCGACAGCAACCTTGCCGACCGGATAAGCGCCTTGGACGGCACGCAACCCGTGTTGAGGCAATCCCCGCCCATGCGGTGCTTCTCGATCAGGGTCACCCGCGCCTTCAAGGCCGCGGCGATGTAGGCCGACACCAGGCCCGCCGAGCCTGCGCCGATCACCACCAGGTTGCGATCGAAGCGCGCTGGCCTGCGCCAGCCGGCATATACACGCCGGGCGCGCAGCGCGCGCAGCAGCCTGCTCGCAGCCAGCGGAAACAGCCCGAGCACGGCGAAGGAAAACAGCAGCCCGGGGGAGAGGATTCCCTCAAGGGACTCGATCCTGGCAATCTGCGTGCCGGCGTTCACGTACACCACGGTACCGGCGAGCATGCCGGCCTGGCTGACCCAGTAGAAGGTGCGCGTGCGCATGGGCGTGAGCCCCATGATCAGGTTGACGGCAAAAAACGGGAAGGCCGGCACGAGCCGCAGGGTGAACAGGTAGAAGGCACCCTCTTCCTCCACGCCCGCGTTGACGGCCCGCAGCTGCCGGCCGAAGCGCCCCTGGACGGCACCGCGCAACAGGAACCGGCTCGCCAGGAAGGCGGCCGTGGCGCCGAGCGAGGAGGCAAAGCTCACCAGCACCGTTCCCAACACAACTCCGAACAGCGCCCCGCCCGCCAGGGTCATGAGCGCCGCGCCGGGCAGAGACAGTGCGGCCACCGCCACATAGGCCGCGAAGTACGAGGCCGCCGCCGTCCACGGATGCGCGGCGGGCCACAGCCCCCGGCCGGCCAGGGGCTGGCGGGCCAGGGGGGGGCAGGCCGGGGCCCCCC
>DAIPHN010000072.1:0-15212 GCA_036771335.1 Burkholderiales bacterium | reverse complement strand
CGTCACCGGCATCGGCGCGGGCACCACCTATCCCGACTACAAGCCCGCGCCCTTCATCGTGGGCAGCCGTCACGAGGGCGTGGACATGGTCACGGTGGTGACCGAGGGCATCTTCAGCTACTGCGGCGTGAAGGTGAAGATCGACACCGACCGATTCCTTGGCCCGGAGCAGGCGGCCGTGCGGGTGGACGGCGAGCAGGTGGGCCACGTCACCACGGCGGAGTACGGTTCGCAGATGCTGGCGCTGGGCGGCGTGCGCCACCTCACCGGCGGCTCCAAGCGCGAAGGGCGCGTCACCTGCGACGCGCTGGAGAAGCTGTGCAACCGCGAGGCGGTGGAAGTAAAGGTGGACGGCGGCAGCACCGTGCTCATCCAGGCCGGCGAGCCGCCGGTGGTGAACGGCGAGCAGGAGCAGCGCATGCGCGTGGGCTGCGGCTCGGCCACCATCGGCATGTTCGCCAGGCAGTGGCACGGCCATGCCGACGAGGTGATCGTGGTGGACGACCACATCACCGGCGTGCTTACCGAGCACCAGGCCGGGCGCTTCCTCGGAATGCGCCCGGCGGGCGTGCAGGTGCGCGGCCGCAAGTCCACGCCGGGGCGCTATTTCCGCGTGGCCGAGCCCGGCTCGGGCTGGGGCGGCACCCACATCACCGATCCGCTGGAGATCGTGGAGCGCATCGATCCCGCCAAGGCCTGGCCGGGCATGACGCTGCTCATGGTGTCCACCACGGGCGAGCAGGCGGCGTGGTTCGTGCTCGATGAGCAACTGCGCCCCCAGCCCGCGCCGCTGCCCGCGGCCATCGCGGCGGCGGTGGCGCGCATTGCCGAGAACTGCGAGCCGGCGCTGTGCAGCGTGCTGTTCATGGGTGGCGCGGGCGGCAGCCTGCGCGCCGGCGTCACCGATAATCCCGTGCGGCTGCCGCGTTCGGTGAAAGACGCCCTGACCCGCGTCACCTGCGGCGGCGCTCCAGTGTATGTGTGGCCCGGCGGGGGCATCACGGTGATGGTGGATGTGCTGCGCATGCCGCGGCGCGCCTTCGGCTCCGTGCCCACCCCGGCGCTGGTGCTGCCCATCGAGTTCACCCTGCGGCGCGATCACTACGGCGAGCTCGGCGGTCACATGGACAGCATCGTGGACCTGGCCGAGGTGCTGCGGCGGCAGCGCCGCACCGCCTCCGACTGGCAGTCCGCCAACCCGTGGCCCTTCCCGCCATGAGCGCCCGGAGCCCGGCGTGAGCACCAAGGCGGCCCTTCGCGCCCGGCCCTGGGGCGAACCCCAGGCCGGCCTGCTGTCCGGCGGGCGCCTGCACCTGCAGCATGGGCCCATCGACGTGGTGATCGAGGCGCACACTCCGGCGGCGGGCGCGCTTCAGCAGGCCTATCAGCGTGCCATCACGCGTTTTGGCGACATCCTCGAAACCCTCGTAGGGGAACTGCTCCTGCTGCGCGCCCCGCTGGGGCGCGAGGCGCCGCTGGCGAGGGGGCCCGTGGCGCGGCGCATGCTCGCTGCCTGCTGGCCGCACCGCGCGGTGTTCCTCACGCCCATGGCGGCCGTGGCCGGCGCGGTGGCCGATGAGTTGCTGGCCGCCATGATGCCGGGCCACGAACTGCGCCGCGCCTACGTGAACAATGGCGGAGACATCGCCGTGCACCTCGCACCCGGCGAGGCCTTCCAGGTGGGGCTGGCCGATGTGCGCGATGGCCATCTGGAGGGGTGCTTGAGCCTGCGCGCCGAGCAGCCCTCCCGCGGCATCGCCACCTCGGGCTGGCGCGGCCGCTCCCAGTCGCTGGGTATCGCCGACGCGGTGACGGTGCTGGCCGCGGACGCCGCGTCGGCCGATGCCGCCGCCACATTGCTGGCCAATGCGGTCAACATCGACCATCCCGCCGTCCTGCGGCAGCCGGCGGCGGCGCTGCGCCCCGACAGCGACCTGGGCGATCTTCCGGTGACCGTGGCGGTGGGCCCGCTGCCGCCCGAGGCGGTGGCCGAGGCGCTCGACCGCGGGGCGGCCGAAGCGGCGCGCATGCGCACCGCCGGCCTCATTCACGCCGCCTGCCTTCGCCTGCGCGGCGCGGTGCGCATCGAGGGCGACGGCCTGTCCGCCGGCGCCCTGTACCTGGGAGGATCACCCACATGAACGCCGCACCATCCGCCGCCCCCCCCGCCCCCGGCGCCCAGGGCAGCCCGTCCCTGCCGCAGATCGAGCTTCGCAAGGTCGTCACCATGGTGGAAGAAACCTTCCACGACGGCGGGCCGCGCGCCACGTCGCCCCACCGCAAAGCCGCCGTGGCGGCGGTGATCCGCAACCCCTACGCCGGCCGCTACGTGGAGGTGATCGAGCCCTTCATGGAAGCGCTCAAGCCCCTCGGACTGCGCATGGCCCGGCGCCTGGTGGAGGCCCTGGGGGGCGATGCGACCCGCATCGAGGCCTACGGCAAGGGCACGGTAGTGGGCATCGGCGGCGAGCTGGAGCACGGCGCCTTCTGGCATGTGCCCGGCGGCTATGCCATGCGCGAAGTGCTGGGCGGCGCCAAGGCCATCGTGCCCTCGTCCAAGAAGATCGGTGTGGCCGGAACCGCCATCGACATTCCCGTGCACCACATCAACGCTGCCTATGTGCGCAGCCACTTCGACGCCATGGAGGTGCGCGTGCAGGATGCGCCGCGTGCCGATGAGCTGATGCTGGTGCTGGTGATGACCGACGGTCCGCGCATCCACGCCCGCATGGGCGGTTTGACGGCCTCGCAGATCAGCGTCGGGGACGGGCAGCGATGAAGCGCCTGGCCCTGGCGGCGGTGCTGCTCTGGACCGCCATCGCCCCCGTGGCGGCGGAGGAGGGCGCGGCGCTGGCGCCGCGCGATCGCGAAGCGCTGCTGCAGGACTTCGTGGCGGGCCAGTACGGGCTGCCGCCCTACACCACGGAGCGGGCCGTTCCCTTCCTGATCCGCGTGGCGCTGGACCGTAAGCTCGAGGAGGCGGGACGGTCCGCCGGAGTGGACGCTGGCTGGGGTCGCGAGGCGCCCGAATGGCAGGCTGCCGATAGCCGCGCCGAGGCCCTCAGCCACGAACTGGAGTCGGCCTTCGACATGCGTCTCGACGCCGCGGAGGCGCGAGAACTGCTGGCGGATGTGCCCGATGCCAGCCTGGAATCGCTGGTGGCCTTCCAACGCTCCGAGCTGGCGCTTCGCGTCAGCAGAGCCACCGACCTGGCGCTAGCCGCGCTGCTGCTCTCCACCGTGGACGGGAAGCCTTTGCCCCCGGCGCTGGAAGCAGCGCGCCGTGCCGTGAACATCGACCTGGCCGACCGCCGCGCCGGCGAACGCATCACGCCCGAGGACCAGGCCGAACTGTTGCGCATCTTCGACAAGCCGGAGTACGCGCGGGTGGTGCAGGCGGCGCGCCAGCGCCTGCAGTCGCGCCTGCAGGGCAACAGCCCGTTTCAGCGGCTGGACGCATTGCTGGTGCGAGAGGCCGAGGCCGCCGTGGAAGCCTTCCGGCAGCGCTCGGCGCGCTGAGCGGCGGGGCGCATCCCGGGGGGCCGCGCTTCGCCCTCGCAACACCGGTTCTTTCTCAAGGAATCCCTATGAAACTCATCCTCGCAGTCCTGGCCCTGGCAGTGGTGTGCGGCCACGCGCCGGCGCAGCCCATCCGCATCGGCGAGATGAATTCCTACAAGGCCTTCCCGGCCTTCCTTGAGCCCTACCGTAAGGGCTGGCAGCTGGCCCTGGAAGAGGTGAACGCGGCTGGCGGCGTGAACGGCCGCAAGCTCGAAGTGATTTCGCGCGATGACAACGGCAATCCGGGCGATGCCGTGCGCGTGGCCGAGGAACTGGCGAGCCGCGAACAGGCGGTGGTGCTGATGGGGAGCTTCGCTTCCAACGTGGGTCTGGCGGTGAGCGACTTCGCCCGCCAGCGCCGCATCGTCTACCTGGCCGCCGAACCGCTCACGGACAAGCTGGTGTGGGAGGGCGGCAACCGCTACACCTTCCGGCTGCGCGCCTCCACCTACATGCAGACCGCCATGCTCATCCCCGAGGCGGCGCGGCTCAAGAAAAAGCGCTGGGCGCTGGTCTACCCCAACTACGAATACGGCCAGGCGGCCGCGGCCCCCGAACGCCAGCGACACAAGGCGCGCCCGCCAAAAGGGGAAATAAGTTACAAGACGCGACCACCCCACGGGCAGCACGGCGCGGGCGCGGTGGTACAGGCGCTGGCGGCGGCCAAGCCCGATGCCATCTTCTCGGCTCTGTTCGGACCCGATCTCGCCAAGTTCGTGCGCGAGGGCAACACCCGCGGCCTGTTCCGCGGCCGCGAGGTGGTGAACCTGCTGGCCGGTGAGCCGGAGTATCTCGACCCCCTCAAGGACGAGACTCCGGAAGGCTGGATCGTCACCGGCTACCCGTGGGCCGACATCGCCTCGCCGGAACACCGCCGCTTCCTCGAGGCCTACCGCGCGCGCTGGAACGACTACCCGAGGCTCGGTTCCGTGGTGGGCTATGCCGCCCTCATGAGCGTGGCGGCGGCCCTGAAAAAGGCCGGCGACACCGATACCGAAAAGCTGGTAGCCGCCTTCAAGGGCCTGCCCGTGGACACGCCTTTCGGCCGTATCGCCTACCGGGCGCTGGATCACCAGTCCACCATGGGCGCCTACGTGGGCCGGCTGGCAAAGAAGGACGGCCGCGGCGTGATGGCCGACTGGGTGTACCGAGAGGGCGTGGCCTACCTGCCGCCCGAGGAGGAAGTGCGCAAGCTGCGGCCCGCCGACTGAGGGTATCGAGCCACGGCCCCCTGGCGGTGCGACTGAAACGGCGCCCATGACTCTCGCCGATCTGCTGGTCCAGCTCGTCAACGGGCTCGCCCAGGCCTCCACCCTGTTCTTGCTGGCCTCGGGCCTGTCGCTCATCTTCGGTGTCACCCGGGTGGTGAACTTCGCCCATGGCTCCTTCACCATGCTCGGGCTGTACGCGGCCATCGCCATGGCCGAGCGCCTCGGCGGCGCGGCGGGATTCTGGCTCGCCCTGCCCCTGGCGGCGGTGGCCTTGGGGGTGCTGGGCGCCGTGGCGGAGATGACCATCCTGCGGCGCGTGTACCGCGCGCCCGAGCTGTTCCAGCTGCTGGCCACTTTCGGCCTGGTGCTGGTGATCAAGGATGCCGCGCTGTGGCTGTGGGGGCCGGAGGACATCTTCGGCCCGCGGGCCCCGGGCCTGTCGGGATCGGTCGAGGTAGCCGGCCTGGCCGTACCCACGTGGGATCTGTTCCTCATCGTCCTGGCGCCCCTGCTGCTGCTGGCGCTGGAGGCGCTGCTGGCGCGCACCCGCTGGGGCGTGCTGGTGCGCGCCGCCACGGAGGACCGCCACATGGTGGGCGCGCTGGGCGTGAACCAGGCGTGGCTGTTCACGGGCGTGTTCGCCCTGGGTAGCGCGCTGGCGGGTCTGGCCGGCGCGCTGCAGATGCCGCGGGAGCCCGCCAGCCTTGGGCTGGACCTGATCACCGTCACCGACGCCTTCGTGGTGGTGGTGATCGGCGGGCTGGGCAGCCTGCGGGGCGCCTTCCTCGCCGCCGGGCTGGTGGGCGTGGTGAAGACGCTGTGCTTCGCCCTGGGCAGCGTAGAGCTGGGCGGGGTGAGCCTCAATTTCAGCAAGCTCACGCTGGTGGTGGAGTTCCTGCTCATGGCCCTCACCCTGGTGCTGCGGCCCTGGGGCCTGGCGGGCCGGCCGCCAGCGGGCGGGCAGGAGAGCCCGGCCCTGGTGGAGTGGGTGCGCGTGCCCGGCGTGCGCTTCGCTGCCGGCTCATGCGCACGGCTGCTGGCGGCCGCGGCGCTGCCGCTGGTGGCGGACGAATATGCCGTGGTGCTGGGCACGGATATCGCCGTGTTCGCGCTGTTCGCCGTGAGCTTGCATTTCCTCATGGGGCCGGGCGGCATGGCGCCCTTCGGCCACGCCGCGTTTTTTGGCGTGGGCGCCTACGCCGCCGGGCTGCTGGCGCAGGCTGCCTGGCCCATGGCTACCGCGCTGCTGGCCGCGCCCCTGGCGGCTGCGGCGGCGGGGCTGGCGGTAGGCTGGTTCTGCGTGCGCCTGTCGGGGGTGTACCTGGCCATGCTCACCCTGGCCTTCGCCCAGATCGCCTGGTCGGTGGCCTTCCAGTGGGACGAGCTCACCGGCGGCAGCAACGGGCTGGTGGGCATCCGCCCGGCCTATTGGGCGGCGGACAAGGCGCACTTCTACTGGCTGGTGCTGGCCAGCGGCGGGCTTGCGGTGGCGCTGCTGTGGCGAGCGCTGCAGTCGCCCTTCGGCTTCGCCTTGCGTGCCGCGCGCGACAACCCTCGCCGCGCCCAGGCCCTGGGCATCGATGCGCGCCGGGTGCAGTGGCTGGCCTTTCCGGCTGCCGCCGCGGCCGCAGGTCTGGCCGGGGCGCTGTTCGCCTATTCCAAGGGCAGCCTTTCGCCCGAGGCCATGGGCATCGCCCGTTCCGTGGACGGTCTGGTGATGGTGCTGCTGGGCGGCCTGCACACCCTCGCCGGGCCCGTGGCTGGAGCGGCGCTGTTCACCTGGCTGCAGGACGAGATCATCCGCCGCACCGACTACTGGCGGCTGATCCTGGGCGCCGTCATCCTGCTGCTGGTGATCGCCTTCCCTCGCGGCGTGGTGGGCAGTCTGCGCCACGTCCTGAAGGAGCGTTCCTGATGGCGCTGCTGCAAGCCGAGCAGCTTCGCAAGCGCTTCGGCGGCGTGGCAGCCGTGGACGGCGTGAGCTTCGCCGTGACGGCGGGCGAGCGCGTGGCGCTCATCGGCCCCAACGGCGCCGGCAAGAGCACCTGCTTCAACCTGGTGGGCGGGCAGCTCGCGCCCGACGAGGGCTGCGTGCGCCTGGACGGCCGCGAAGTCACGGGCACGCCGCCCCGCGGCCTGTTCCGGCTGGGGGTGGGGCGCACCTTCCAGGTGGCGGCCGCTTTCGCCTCCATGAGCGTGGCCGAGAACGTGCAGCTCGCGCTGCTGTCGCGCGCGGGGCGGGCCTTCGGCCTGCTGGCGAACGCCGCGCGCACCTGCCGCACCGAGGCGCTGGCGCTTCTGTCACGCACGGGGCTCGAAGCGCTGGCCGGGCGCCCCTGCGGCCAGCTTGCCTACGGCGACGTGAAGCGCCTGGACCTGGCCCTGGCCCTGGCCAACCAGCCGCGCCTGCTGCTCATGGATGAGCCCACCGCCGGCATGGCGCCGGCGGAGCGCCACGCGCTCATGGACCTGGTCTCCGCCATCGCCCGCCAATCCGGCCTTGCGGTGCTGTTCACCGAGCACGACATGGACGTGGTGTTCGGCCACGCCGATCGCATTCTGGTGCTGGACCGCGGGCGGCTCATCGCCGCCGGCGATGCAGCCACGGTGCGCGCGGACCCCGAGGTGAAGCGCCTCTACCTGGGCGAGGCCGGGGAGGCGCCGTCGTGAGCGGCGGCGAGGGGCTCATCGAAGCCCGCGGCCTGCAGGCCTTCTACGGCCGCGCCCAGGCGCTGTTCGGCGTGTCGCTGGAGGTGCGTCGCGGCGAGGTGGTGGCGTTGCTGGGCCGCAATGGCGCCGGCAAGTCCACCACGCTCAAGGCGCTCATGGGGCTGGTGCCGCCGCGCGCGGGCGAGGTACGCATCGCTGGCGCCGCCGTGCGCGGCTGGGCGCCCCATCGCATCTGCCGCCAGGGCCTGGGCTACGTGCCCGAGGAGCGGCGCATCTTCGCCGGGCTCACCGTGCTGGAGAACCTCGAGGTGGGCCGCCGCCCGCCCCGCGGGGGCGTACCCGCGTGGACGCCGCAGCGGCTGTTCGAACTGTTCCCCAACCTGGGCCGCATGCGCGAGCGCCCGGGCGGCGCCATGTCCGGCGGCGAGCAGCAGATGCTCACCATCGCCCGCACGCTCATGGGCAACCCCCTGGCCGTGCTGCTGGACGAGCCTTCCGAGGGTCTGGCCCCGGTGATCGTGGCGGAAATGGCGCGGGTGGTGCGCGAACTCAAGGCCGAGGGCCTCACGGTGCTGCTGTCGGAGCAGAATCTGCGCTTTGCCGCCGGTATCACCGACCGCGCCTACGTGATCGAGCAGGGTGCGATTCGTCACGAGGGACCCATGGCGCAACTGCTCGCGGATGAGGCGCTGCACGCGCGCTACCTGGCGCTGTGACGGGGCGAGCTCCAGCGCGGTCCGGCACGCCGGGGCACCCCTGTTACCGCGGCGTTTTGGCGGATGCACAATCTGGATTTCTTGGGGGAAAACGCCATGAACAAGCGCTGTGAGGAGCAAACCGTCGCCGGACCGGTCGGCCGGCGAGGCTTCGCATGGATGGGGAGCATGCTGGGGTTGCTGGCCCTGGCCGCGGCCGCCGCGCCAGCGGCGTGGGCGCAGGAGGTCCTGCCCTTCCCGCCGAAGGCCTCGGGCAGCTTCGCGGGCCGCACCCTGCAGGAGTCGGTGTACAGCCCGCAGCCGGCGGCGCGCCGCCTGCCCGAGGGTGCGCCCAACATCCTGCTCGTGCTGATCGACGATGTGGGGCCGGGGCAGGCGAGTACCTTCGGCGGCGAGATCGCCACGCCCACCATGGACCGCATCGCGCGCGAAGGCATCACCTTCAACCGCTTCCACACCACCGCCATGTGCTCGCCCACCCGCGCCGCGCTGCTCACGGGGCGCAATCACCACCGCGTGGGGGCGGGGCAGATCGCCGAACTGGCCAACGACTGGGACGGCTACTCCGGCATGCAGCCCAAGACCAGCGCCATGGTGGCCGAGGTGCTGAAGGCCTATGGCTACCACACCGGGGCATGGGGAAAATGGCACAACACCCCCGCCGGACACACCACCGCCGCCGGGCCCTTCGACTACTGGCCCACCGGCTACGGCTTCGAATACTTCTACGGCTTCCTCGCCGGCGAGGCGTCGCAGTACGAGCCGCACCTGGTGCGCAACACCACGGTCGTGCATCCCAACAAGCCCAAGGACGGGCGGCCCTACCACCTGAGCGAGGACCTCGCCGACGATGCCATCGCCTGGCTCCAGCAGCACAAGGCCTACGCGCCCGACAGGCCCTTCTTCATGTACTGGGCCAGCGGTGCGTCCCACGGGCCTCATCAGGTCCCCAGGCAGTGGGCGGACAAGTACCGGGGCAGGTTCGACGACGGCTGGGACAAGTACCGCGAGCGCGTTTTCGAGAACGCCAAGGCCAGGGGCTGGATCCCGCCAGGCGCCCGGCTGACCCCCCGGCCCGCCAGCCTGCCCGCGTGGGACGATATTCCCGAAAGCGAGCGGCCCTTCCAGCGGCGCCTGATGGAGGTGTTCGCCGGGTTCACCGAGCATGTGGACGCCCAGGTGGGCCGGGTTGTGGATGAAGTGGAGCGGCTGGGCTATGGCGACAACACGCTGATCCTCTACATCTGGGGCGACAACGGCGCCTCGGCGGAGGGCCAGGCAGGCACCATCAGCGAATTGCTGGCGCAAAGCGGCATCCCCTCCACGACGCAGCAGCACATCGCGGCGCTGAGCGACCTGGGCGGCCTGGACGTGCTCGGCTCGGGCAAGACCGACAACATGTACCACGCGGGCTGGGCGTGGGCGGGCAGCACGCCTTACAAGTCCACCAAACTCGTGGCGGCCCATTTCGGCGGCACGCGCAACCCCATGGCGGCGCGCTGGCCGAAGCGCATCAAGGCCGACGCCACGCCGCGCGCCCAGTTCCACCACGTGAACGACATCGTGCCCACCCTCTACGAAGTGGTGGGCATCACGCCGCCTCGGGTGGTGAACGGTTTCCCGCAGGATCCGATTCAGGGCGTGAGCATGGCCTATACCTTCGATGATGCCGGCGCCAGGGGCCGTCTGCGAACCCAGTACTTCGAGATCATGGGCAGCCGCGGCATCTACCACGACGGCTGGTTCGCTGGCGCCTTCGGCCCGCGTGTGCCATGGCTGCCGGGTTTGCCGAAGGGCTTCGTTGACGACCAGGGCAAGCTCGCCTGGAGCCCGGACCAGGACCCTTGGGAGCTCTACAACCTGGAGGAAGACTGGTCCCAGGCCAACGACCTGGCGGCGGCCATGCCGGACAAGCTCGCGCAGATGAAGGAGCTGTTCGCCATGGAATTCGCCAGGAACCAGGGCCTGCCGGTGGGCGGCGGACTGTTCGTTCCGATCGTACGGCCCGATCTGCGCGTGGCGCCACCCCACCGGGAGTGGACCTTCGCGGGCGCCCTCACGCGCATGCCCGAGGTGGCGGCACCGGCCCTGGGCAACCGCGAGAACACCGTCACCGTCGATGCCGACCTGGGCGCGGACGCCAGCGGTGTGGTCTACGCCCTGGGCGGGTTTTCCGGCGGGCTGAGCCTCTACGTCAAGGACGGCGTGCTGACCTACGAATACAACCTGTTCGAATTGCAGCGTACGCGCATCAAGGCCCAGGGCCGGCTGCCCGCGGGCAAGGTCAGGATCGAGGTTGAAACCACCTACGCCGACAAGAAGCCCGCCGGACCGCTTCAGGTGGTGCTGCGGGTCAACGGCAACGAGGTGGCGCGGGGCCGGGTGCCCGTCAGCGCGCCGCTGCTGTTCACCGCCAACGACTGCCTGGACATCGGCTCGGACCTGGGCTCGCCCGTGTCCCTCGATTACTTCGATCAGGCGCCGTTCCCCTTGAGCGGCACGATTCGGCAGATGCACGTGCGCTACACCGACTGAAGCCCGTGAGCCGCCTGCGGATCCGGAGCGCCGGAGGGTGACCCCGCGCGGTATGCCGCTCGACCTGCGGATGTCCGCCGCCGGACTCGGGTCGCTGCATCTCTGGAGGCGCGGAGACCCGCGCCGGGAGCGGCTGGTGCGCGTGTCCTCGGCCGAGGCGCGAGCGCCAGCGGCGAAGCCCCGGGGTGTGGTGATGGATGGTAGCCTCTCGCCGTCAGGCTCGCCGTGGTGGTTCACACCCACGCCTTTCAGCTTCGGTTGATGCTACCGGAATGCCCAGGCCGGACATCCACATGACGGGCGTCCCTCCGGGAGTGGACTCTCCCGGCCAGGACAGCGAGCGCTTGTGGCAGTCCGTGACGGACAGCCTGTCCGTGCGCATCTGCGTGCTGGATGAGCGTGGGCTCATCGTCGCGGCCAATCGCGCCTGGCGGCGTTTCCAGGATGAAAACGGCGGAGCCCCCGGGACTCCTTACGAAGGCTCCGATTACCTCGACCTGTGCGAGCGGGACACGGGTATGGCAGGTGTGGGTTCGGCGGGCACCAGGACCTTCAGAGCCCTGCTGGCGGATGTGCTGGCGGGGCGCCGCGAGCGCTTCGAACACGAATACGAGCGCCACTCGCCCACCGAGCAACGCTGGTACATGGCACGGGTCGCCTGTATCGAGGGCGCTCAACCCCGCCGTGTGGTGGTGTCTCACGAGGACATGTCATCCCCGGGCCTGGTTCGCCAGCAGATGCGCGCGCGCGAGACGCTGCTGGTGGACCTTACCGCCTCCATTCCCGGCGCCGTGTTCCGGCTGCTGGGCTCCAGCCGGCATGAGCAGACCTTCCTGTACGTGAGCCAGGGCATCGTCGACCTCTGCGAGCTGTCGCCGGCCGATCTGGTCCGCGATGCCCGCTCGTTCTGGGATCTCATCGACCCGCGCGATCAGGCGGCGCACGCGGCGGCCTTGAGCGAAGCCTTCGACGGGAGCGCCCGCTGGGAAGCGGATTTCCGCATCTGCACCCCCGGTGGCGTGCAGAAATGGATCCACGCCTCGGCCTCGCCCAAGCGCGCCGCGGGTGATGGGATGGTCTGGACCGGAGTCCTGACGGATGTCTCCAGCCGCAAGGAGATGGACGCCAGGCTCGCCGCCAGCGAATCCACCTATCGCACCCTATTCGAGACCGTCCCGCAGGGCGTGGTGTATCAGGATGCAGGCGGGCAAATCCTGACCGCCAATCCCGCGGCGGTGAGAATCCTCGGCCTGTCCCTCGATCAGCTGCAGGGACGCGCCTCCATCGATTCCCGCTGGAGGGTGTTTCGCGAGGACGGCACCCCTTTTCCCAGGGAGGAGTTCCCTTCCATGATGGCGCTCAGGACGGGCAAGCCCGTGCGCGACGTCATCATGGGCATCTACAGACCCGACGAGCGCTACGTATGGATCCTTGTCAGCGCGATGCCGTTGCGCGCAAGGGATGGCGCCCTGGAGCAGGTGTACTCCAGTTTCGAAGACATCACGCAGCGCGTGCAACTCGAACAGGAACTGAAGCGCCAGGCCAGCACAGATTTCCTGACTGGGGTGGCCAACCGCCGAAGCTTCATGGCGAGGCTGGAAAACGAGTTCCGGCGCCTGCGGCGGTTGCCCTCCGCGGTGTGCGCTGTGCTCGCCATGGACGTGGACCACTTCAAGCAGATCAACGACACGTTCGGTCACGCCGGGGGAGATGCTGTGCTCAGGCGCCTCGTTGCCATCGTGCAGGCTTCCATCCGGGACACCGACCTGCTGGCGCGCACGGGCGGTGAGGAATTCGCCATCCTTCTGCCGGATACGCCCGCGGCGGCGTCCATGCAGCTTGCCCAGCGCCTGAGGCAGGAGCTGGAGCGCGGCGAAATCGCTTTCGAAGCGCAGGTGCTTCGCATCACGGTGAGCATCGGCCTCGCCATGATCGAGCCCACCGACACTGGTATCGACGCCGTGCTGTCGCGCGCAGACCAGGCGCTTTACCGGGCCAAGGAAGGCGGCCGCAACCGGGTGGTCATGTGAGAGCCTGATCGACCATGGCCAGGTCCGCTGGAGATCGCGGACGGCGGAGCGGGTATCCGCCCGCCCAGGGCAGGCCGGGCTGGTGAAGGGTGTTTTCGGCCCCGTGGTTTGCGCTGGCCGCGGGCCTTACACTTCGCCCTCATGATCACCGGCATCGACGTGGGCGGCACTTTCACCGACCTGGTTCTCTGGGACCCCGTGCTCCAGCGCATCCACGTGGCCAAGGTGCCCACTACGCCGGGCAACCAGGCGGAAGGGGTGCTGGCGGTGCTGGCGGCGGCCAGGGTGGATGCGGGCATGCTTGAAGCCATCATCCACGGCACTACCGCCACCACCAACGCTCTGCTCGAACGCCGCCTCGCACCCGTGGGGCTGATCACCACCCTGGGATTTCGCGACGTGCTCGAACTGGGCCGGCGCACCCGTCCCACGCCGTATGGTCTGACTGGCCGCTTCGAGCCGCTCATCCCGCGGGAATTGCGCCACGAAGTGGCCGAGCGCATCAGCGCCGAGGGCGAGGTGCTCGTGCCCCTGGACGAGGCGGCCGTGGCCCACGCCGCCCGAGCGCTGCTCGCCGCTGGCTGCGAGTCGGTGGCGATCCATTTCCTGCACAGCTACCGCGAGCCGGCGCACGAGTTGCGCGCGGGCGAGATCGTGCGCGCCCTGTGGCCCAATGGCCACGTTACTCTCGGCCACCAGGTGTTGTCGGAGTACCGCGAGTACGAGCGCGGCGTGGCTGCCGCCGTGAACGCTGCCGTGCAGCCAGTGCTGGAGCGCTACCTGGCGAGGCTGGGCGCGGGCCTGTCCGAGCGCGGGTTCGCCCGCGAGCTTCTTGTGATGCAGGGCAACGGCGGCACCATCGCCGCACGGCTCGCCCCGGCCCACGCGGTTAGCTCCGTCATGTCCGGCCCCGCCTCGGGGGTGATCGCGGCGGCGGCCACGGCGCGCGCTGCCGGCATTGCCCGGCTCATCACCTACGACATGGGCGGCACCTCCAGCGACGTGGCCCTGGTGGATGGCGGCGAACCGCGGCTCACCTCCGACCTGGAGCTGGAGTACGGCATGCCCATCCACGTGCCGCTGGTGGACGTGCATTCCATCGGCGCGGGGGGCGGTTCCATCGCCCGCGTGGACGAGGCGGGCATGCTGCAGGTGGGGCCACGCAGCGCCGGCGCCCGGCCAGGGCCCATCTGCTACGGCCGCGGCGGTACCGAGCCTACGATCACCGATGCCAATCTGGTCCTGGGCCGCCTCGATCCCGGGCGGCTGCTGGCGGTGGACGACCCGGTAACGGTGGAGCACGTGCGCGAGTGCATCGCGCAGCGCATCGGCACCCCCCTCGGTCTGGACGCTGATGCCGCCGCCGCGGCGATCTTGCGCATCGCCAACGACCGCATGGCCGGCGCCATCCGCATGGTGAGCCTGGCGCGTGGTCACGACCCGCGCGACTTCGCCTTGTTCGCCTTCGGCGGGGCTGGTCCTCTGCACGCCTGTGCGCTTGCGCGCGAACTGGGCATTCCCGCCGTGCTGGTACCTGCCCGCCCGGGGCTCACCAACGCGCTCGGCTGCGCTGTGGCGGACCTGCGCCACGACTTCGTTCGCACCGTCAATTGCCTTGTGTCCGCATTGCCTGACGCGCTGGTACGCACGGTCCTGGACGCCCAGCGTGCCGAAGGCGAGGCACTGCTCGCCGCGGAGGGCGTGGCCTTCGAGCGCATCGATTACCTGCACGAGGCGGAGTTGCAGTTCCAGGGCCAGAGCCACCTGCTCGCCATTTCCCTGGCCGGCCCGGTCGTGAGCCGCGCCGAGTTGCACGAGGCTTTCGCTGAAGCCTACTGGCGGCGCTTTCATGTGCGCTTGCCGGAGATTCGCCCGGTGCTGGTAAATCTGCACACCGCCGTGATCGGGCGGCGTCAGGCCTTCCCGCTTGAACGGCTGGGCCGCGGCGAGCCGCGCGGCCGGATCGAGGAAGCGTGCACGGGCACGCGGCGCGCCTGGTTCGAGCGCGGCGGCTGGCAGTCCACGCCGGTGTACTGGCGCGACTGGCTGCCGCGGGATGCGCAATTCTCCGGACCGGCGATCGTGGAGCAGTTCGACACCACGGTGGTGATCGAGCCGGGCGACAGCGCCGTGCATGATGCGCTGGGCAACCTGCGGGTGCGTATGGCCTAGTGCTCACTTATGACGCCGCACCCCTGCACCGTGCAGTGCGAGCATCAGTGCCTGCTCATGGCCATGTCCATCACGCGGCAGGTTGGCTTGCTTTGCGTGTCTCCATGCCTCGCAGAGAGGCGACCGCGAATGCCGTTAATGCTCCAGTTTGCCGAGCCCCTGCACCGCTGGCAGGGCGGGCCGTGTCACCCCGATCATTTGATCAGCACTGCTTTGAGTGTCTGCGGCGGCGCCTTCAGTCCTGATCACGTGCTGGGAAAACGGGCGAGAGCAGCCCGAAGCCGAATGAGGGGTGAAATCCAGGCACACCGCCCTGG
>DAIPHN010000071.1:0-15219 GCA_036771335.1 Burkholderiales bacterium | reverse complement strand
ACCCTCAGCACCTGGGCAAGTTAGCGTTACACACTCTCCTGCCCGGCCACATGAAGGCATGGTCCTGCGTGCGCGTCAAGCCGAGGAGCCGCCGCATAGGCTACCGGGCATCAACCTCGAACCGGATACAGTGGCCCGTTGTGACCGAGGCCCGCCTGCCGGCTCGGCAGCGCGGCAGGGCGGGACTTCGCCTTCACGGCGCTCCGCGCGGCGGTGTGGAGCTTCACGGCGGGCGGGCACACGATCTTCGGGTGCTGAAAACTTCCTGGCGCACCGGGCTGTCAACGTCAGGGTACGGCATGGAGCGTTGCACAGAATGTTTCATCCCCCTTTTTTCCGCTGGGCGCAAGGGAACCCGTAACGAACGTACTTCGCCGCGCCCTCGCGTATAGACGCTTTCGTCACGGGGTACCCCGATGGCGGCGCATTTGCCCGGCCCGGACGCATCTTCGCCTTCCGAGAGTTCTTCCCAATGCCCCTCCCGCCGGACGCCCGCCCACGCCTGCCTCTCGACCTGCTGCGCGAGTTGCGCACCGATCACGCGGGCGAGACCGGTGCGGTCATGATCTACCGCGGCGTGCTCGCGGTGGCGCGCGATCCTGGCGTGCGCGATTTCGCGGCCCGCCACCTGGAGACCGAGCTTCGGCACCTCGCGTTGCTGGAGCGTGTAGTGCCGCCGCGCTGGCGCAGCCGTCTGCTGCCTCTGTGGCGACTGGCCGGGTGGATCACGGGTGCGCTGCCTGCCCTGGCGGGCCCGCGCGCGGTGTACGCGACGATCCAGTCGGTGGAGACGTTCGTGGATCACCACTACTCGGCGCAGGTGCAACGCATGGACCAGCTGCTGCATGGCGAGGCCGATGGCGCGGGCAAGGATGGCCCCGGGGCCGGCGGTTGGGCGGAACTCAAGGAACTGCGCCACCTGCTGGAGGAGTGCCGGCGCGACGAGGTGGAGCACCGCGACGACGCCGCATCGCGGTGGGAGGAGCGCGCGGGCCCCGTGCTCGGCGCGTGGAGGCTAGTGGTTTCGGGCGGGTCCAAGGCGGCCGTGGGCGTCTGCCGGCATCTCTGACGCGGATGGACACCGGAATGCTTCACAACCTCCTGGGCGGCGCGGCCCTGCTAGTCACGGCCCTGCTGTTCGGCGGGATGCTGTTGTTCGCCGGCGGGTTCGCCGCATTTGCCTTCACGGCATTGCCGCTGCCGGAAGCCCGGATGCTCATCCGCAAGGCATTCCCTCCCTTCTACCTCTTCGTGATGGCAGCGGCTGCCGTCGCCGCGCTGTTGTCGCTGTCCCGCGATCCGGCCAGCGCCCTGGCGCTGGCGTGCATCGCGCTCACAACGGTTCCGGCACGGCAGGTTCTGATGCCCGCCATCAACGAGGCCGCCGACCTGGGCCAGAAGGCGCGGTTCTCGCGTCTTCACGCGGTGTCCGTCCTGATCACCCTGGCGCACATCGTGGCCGCCGCGGTGATTGTCCTGCGGCTGGCGAGTTAGGCTTTCGGCATGCCGCCAAATGCCCGTGTCTCGACCCGCGCAGCCGGCGCCGCGTTGCCCGGTAGCAGGGCGCCGATCGAGCCAGGCACGAGCTCCGCGGGCGAACCGTATCCGCAAGCCGTCCGATTTCCCGCCCCGCTCCACGGCTGGCCCCTGGTGCAGGCGCTGCGCAGCGATCCCCTTGGCATGTGGCGCGAGCTGCACCGCGCCGGCGACGTGGTGCAGGCGCGGATCCTGGGCCGCGATTTCCACTTCATCTTCCACCCCGCCATGGTGCGCGCGGCACTGGCCGACCCGGACGATGCGCTCCCAAAGGAGGAGCGGCAGATCCGGGTGTTCCAGACCGGCCAGGGGCGCAACGTGCTTACCACCGAGGGCGCCCGCTGGAAGCGCCAGCGCCGCATCCTCAACCCGGCGTTTTCAGCGCGCAAGGTCGCAGGCTATATGGCGCTGATGACCCAGGCTCTGGCCCAGGTCAATGCCGAGAGCCTGCCGGTGGGACCCGGGCACTCGGTTCAGGTGGACGCGCATGCCTACACCGCCCGTCTCACCATGGACGTGATCCTGCGGGTGCTGTTCGGCGAGCGCATGGACCCGGGGCGGCTGCAGGCGGTGTCGGACGCCATTCACCAGCTGGAGGTGCAGGGCATGCGGATGATCTTCTGGCCCTGGATTCCGCCCGACTGGATGCCCTATCCGGGCCGCCGCGCCACGTGGGCAGCGCGCGACCTGCTGCGCAGCCTCGTTTGCCGCCATATCGACGCCCGCCGCACCCAGGCCTGCCCGCAGGGCGCCGGCTCGCCCGATCTCCTGCAGATGATGCTCCAGGCGCAGGACGACTCGGCCACCGCGGGATCGCAGCGTCACCTCGACGCGGCGGAAGTGGAAGACAACTGCCTGGCGCTGTTTCTCGCCGGGTACGACACATCGGCCACGGCGCTCACCTGGTGGATGGGCTTCATGGCCGAGCATCCCGAGGCGGCCGAGCGCGCCCGCGACGAAGTGCGCGCCGCCTGGGGGCTGCAAGGCTTGCCCGTGGCGCCAGCGCCGGAGCATCTGTCGCGCATGCCCTGGCTGGAGGCCACCCTCAAGGAAACCCTGCGGCTGCGCCCGCCGATCCCTGCGCCATTCATGCGCCAGGTGCGACGGGACGTGAACCTGCTGGGCTATCGGGTGCCGGCTGGCGATTGCATCAGCCTGCCCGTGTGGGAAGTGCAGCGCGATGCCCGTTGGTTTCCAGACCCGCTCGCCTTCAGGCCCGAGCGCTTCATGCCTGGTGCGCCGGAGATTCCGCGCGGCGCATGGCTGCCCTTCGGCAGCGGTCCGCACGTGTGCCTGGGCCAGCACTTCGCCATGGTGGAGATGCAGCTCATCGCGGCGGCGCTACTGGCGGGCTATCGCTGGCGGCTTCCGGAGGGCCGCCCGCTGCCCGCGCCGCGCCTGGACATCGTGCTCAAGCCCGAGGCCGTCCTCGAGCTGGACGTGGAGGCGCTGGCCCCGCCGGGCTGAGGACGTTGCCGGCGAGGCACGCCCGGTACATCGCGCTCTTGGCGCCGGCCTGCGCGTACGCGGGTGCTTCCCGCGTGGGGGCCGCGGGACGGGTGCACCCACATGCAGGCCCGGCCGGGAGCCGTGCGAGGCTCAGGGGGCGTTGCCTGCGGCTTGCCGCCGGTCCGCCAGCACCGAACAGGCGAACGCCACGGCCACGATGAGCACGCCGGCGGGGCCCAGGGCGCCATAGCCCAGCGCCACCACCAGCGTGGCGCCCAGCGCCGCACCCATGGCCTGCCCGGCGTAGAGGCTGGAGGAATTCAGCGCGATGGAAGCCGAGGCCAGGTGCGGAGCCGAATGCGCCAGCCGCACCTGCTGGGATGAGTTGAAGGCAAAGCTGCCCAGGCCCCACACCAGGATGGCCCCGGCCACCGCCCAGGTGGTCTGCACCCCGGAAAGGGCAGCGACCCACAGCACCAGGCCCCACCAGACCAATGCGAGCGCAATCCGCGCGCCGCGGTCCGCGCCGATGCGTGACACCCGCCGCGACAGCACCACGTTGCCGGCCACGCCACTGATGCCCATGAGGGCCATCAGGCCGGCCTGCAAGGCGGGCGGCGCGTGGAGGGTCTCACGCAGCGTGGCCGTGATGTAGCCCGTCACGGCGAAGTGCCCTGCGCACCAGGCCATGGTGGCCAGCAGGATCCACCGCAGCCGGAGGTTGCCCAGCACCTGCGTCCACGACTGCAGGGACAGCCGCGCCACGCGAAGGTCCGGCGGAACCACGCGCCACACGATCAGGGCCGCCACCCCAGCCAGCACGCCCACCATGGCGAAACTCGCACGCCAGCTCACGGCAGCGGCCAGAAGGTTGCCTATGGGCATGCCCAGCACGGAGGCGAGCGACCAGCCCACGAAGGCGCTGGTCACTGCCGTGGCACGCTGCTCCGGGGCCACCATCAGCGCCAGCGTGGCGGCCACCTGCGGGGTGAACACGGCAGCGCCCAGAACCGAGAGCGGGCGCATCCACAGCAGCGTCGCGAAGCTTGGCGCGAGGGCGCAGGCCAGGTGGCCCGCAGCCAGCAGCAGCAAGGAAAGGGTCAGCAGCAGCCGCCGCTCCACCCGGGACGTGACGGCAGCCAGCACGGGCGCACCCACGCACATGGTGAGTGCCGCGAGGCTCAGCAGCGTGCCGGCCCTGGGAACCGAGACCGAGAGGTCCCGCGCCAGAAGATCGAGCATCCCCGGCACCACGAGCACCCCGCAACCCACCACGAAGTTGCCGAAGAAACCCGCCGCGACGGCGGGACGGGCGGCGGCAGGCGTCAAGGGGAATCGGCTTGAGGGGTCACGGTGGAGGGCGCCGGGCCCATTGCCCTGGCCAGCGCCTTGCAGTGTTCAGGGGAACCCGGTGGGCGAGGTAGCTGCCACGCTGACCGCGTCCGCTGAGAAGAAACGCGTGCGCCGCGCCTCGGCCGCTGGCCAGGGCGCCCCGTGCGTCGCTAGGTAAATCATCCGGAGCCTCATCCGGAGACGCGGCGGGCGGGTTCATCGCTGGGCTACAGCCGGGCTGGTAGGGAACGATGGCCTGAAACCCGGCTCGTGAAAGGGGTTTGCCATGCCGGCTAGGACCCTGCCCGACGGCTCGGAGGCCGTGCGATACGATTGCCAAGGCACAAGGCGCCGGACCTCCAGGCCCAATGCGCAGCCCGCACCTGCCTGAGTTGAAGCAAAGAAGAGGGCTGTTTGGCGCGTTGCTCAACGCACCGCCCTTGTCGGGGCGTGACCTCGGGCCCCCGCGAGGCCCGCCCCGAAAGGCCTCAACGCCGGGCGGTGCTTTCCTTGGTGCGTGCGGAAGACGACCGCCCCCGCGGCTGCCCGTCCCGCGCGGAGGCTTGCTCGCGCAGGCGCTGATACAACTGCGGGCGGTCTGTCTTGAGGAGGGAGACAACTTCCAGATCCCCCCGGTTGAGGCGGCCGATGTCGATGCCATCCATGTGAACAACCTTGAGCAGCTTCTGCACAGGTTTCGGCATGGCGCGGCCGCTCTCGTAGCGCGATCCTCCGCTCTGGGTGACGCCGATCATTCCCCAGAACTCCTGCTGATTGAGACCAAGCTTCTGGCGCAGGTTGCGAGGGTTTGGAACTTTCTCGGAAGCTTTCATGATCACTCGACATGCATGCAGGCCCGTGCCTGCGAACGATCATTTGTCCCACCCGCGTCCCCACAAGTTCCGGGCGCCGCCGCCGCGCGACGCGCTGTTGCTGTCGGTCAGGGTCGGCGCCAGGCAATGCCGTAGCGCGCGTAGATCGCCTCCACGGTGCCGTCATCCATGAGGCGTTGCAGGGCTTCGTTCACGGCGTCCACCATGGGTTGATCCGCGCGGCGCAGCCCCACGGCTAGCGTCCACGACATGTCCTCTTCGCCTTCGTAGGCATGGGCGAAGCGAATGCGGCTGGACGGATTGAGCTTGAGGTACCACTGGATCTTGTTGAGCGAGATGGCGCCAGCGGCGATCTCGTTATTCTCCAGGTCCTCGATCATGTCGTCCTCGAAGGCATAGGGAGAGGTGAACCAGCCGCGCTTCTGCAGGATGACGCTTGGCATGGAATTGACCATGGTGCCGATCTTCTTGCCTGGCACGACGGTGCGGAAATCCCGAAAGTCTTGGTGGCCGGCACCGATCGCCAGCGCCACGCCGCCGCGGGCATAGGGGCGCGACAGCCGCACCTTCGACTCATCCTCGAAGCCCTGGACGATGAAGTCCATCTTGGCGTCGCAGTCCACCAGCCGGGCACGGTAGCTGGGGATGATCCACTTGGCTTCGAACCCCAGGCCCATGGCCCTGGCGAGCGCTTCTCCCAGGTCCACCTGGAAGCCGCGCACGCTACCCTTCTCCCTGGCGAAAGGCAGGGCGTCCGGGTGCGCGCAAATGGAGAAGCTGCCGAGCGCGCGTGCTTCGGCCAGGGTGCGGGCGTGGGCGGCGGGCGCCAGCAGCAGCACGCAGGCGACCAGCGCCGCTAGGGCGGTGCGCAGGGGCGGCATGGTGTCTCGTTGGGCTTGAGGTGGCGGATGAAGCCGACCATTTCGCGGATCTGATCGTCGGTGAAGGCGCCACCGAAGGCGGCCATGCGGCCGGGCTTGCCGTTCTTGATGCGATTGAACAGGTACTCGTCGGAGTTGGGGTTGCCCATGAGCTGGGGCCCCTTGCCCTGCTTGCGGCCATAATCCTCGTGGCAGAAGCCGCAAATGTTGCGAAAGGCGTTCTTGACGTCGAAGGCCGCCGCTGTGGGTGTCTCGTCGGCTGCGTGTGCGGGGGCCAGGGCGCAGCACAGCGCCGCTGCGGCCAGGCCGGATGAAACGGATCGTGGGATGCGCATTGGATTCATGGCGGATGCTATCGGTAGCAGTCGCGCGTCAGTCCCGCAACGCGCGAGCGGCCGGTTGGGTGACAAAAAAGAAAAAAGGCGGGGACCGCAGTCCCCGCCTTGCGTGGAGCCGGTGCCCCGGTGATCGCGATTACTGCAGAGCGAAAACCTTCAGCACGCCGGCGTCCTTGGGCATGCTCACCCAGGGCTCGCCCCACAGTTCTCCGTAGGCATCGCCCACCAGCGAGCCGAAGCCCGTCATGGTGGCCACATACTGCTTGCCCTTGGCCATGTAGGTGATGGTGCCGCCGTTGTGGCCCTGGCCGTTGTTGTGACGCCAAAGCACCTTGCCGTTGGAGGCATCCACGGCGCTGAAGTAACCATCGGCCTCGGGGATGAAGAGCAGGTTTCCGCCGGTGGCCATGAGCCCGCCATGCGGGGGAACCTTGAATTTCATTTCCCACTTGACCTTGCCGCTGACGGGGTCACGCGCGCGGATGTGACCGCGGGCAGGACCGTCCTTTGGCGGCTGGAAACTGAAGTTGGCACCGATGTTGAGCTGGGCCATGGGCTCGAGGATCGGGGTGGTCTTCACCACTTCCAGATCCATGCACCACTCGAAGCCGACCTTGTACAGCAGTCCGGTCTTGGGCGAGTAGGCGCCCGAGTTCCAGCTGTAGCCTCCGGCGATGGCGGGGCACAGGTTGCCGTGCTTGCCTTCCTTCATGTCGCGGCGGCCGACCAGCGTGCCGTCGGGCTTGATATCCTGCACAAAGTTGATGTTGTCCACGCCCTTGTAGACGTTGACCGGCTTGCCCGTGCGATCGAACACGAACACGAAGCCCGCCTTGGTCGGGTGAACCACGTACTTCTTGCCGCCCTGCTCGATGAGCATCAACTCCCCGGAGGCCGGGTCGTAGTCCCACGCGTCATGGGGCAGGACCTGGTGGTAGCCCTTCAGCTCGCCCGTGTCCGGGTTGAGAAGGATTACCGAGGAGGTGTAGAGGTTGATGCCGGGACGCGGGCCCTTGGTCATCCACTCATCACCGGCCCAGTCGTACAGCGGAGCCGGGTTGCCAGTGCCCCACCACACGGTGTTGGTGTCGGCGTCGTAGGAGCCGGGCATCCAGCCGCCGCCGCCGCCGGTCTTCCAGGAGTCGCCGCCCCAGGTGTCGCGACGGTCGGAGGCGGTGCCTTCATTGCCGCCCACCACGAAGAACTTCCAGGCTTCCTTGCCGGATTTGGCGTCCACCCCGAAGATCGGGCCGCGGGAGGGCCACTCGCCGCCCTGCGAGCCGATGACCACCTTGTCCTTCACCAGAAGGGGGGCGCCGGTAAAGCCCACGGTCAGCTTCTCGGAGTTGATCAGCTTGGTCTCCCAGCTGAGCTTGCCGGTCTTGGCGTCGATGGCCACCAGCTTGCCATCCAGGGTGCCCATGTAGACGTTGCCGAAGCCCACGGCGATGCCGCGGTTGTAGGGCGAGTGCGTCTGCTTGGCAACGAGATCTTCGTTGAGCTTCTGCTTGTACGTCCAGAGCATCTGGCCGGTGGCGCCGTCGAGGGCATACACCTGATTGTAGGGGCTGGAGTAGTACAGGATGCCGTCCACGGCAAGGGGGAAACCCTGCAGGCCGCGGGTGGCGCGGGAGGCCACGTGCGACCAGGCCTCTTTCAGCTTGCCCACGTTGGCCGAGTTGATCTGGCTGAGATCGCTGTAATGCCACGACTTGTAGTCGCCGTGATAGCTCGGCCAGTCGTTGGCCGAGCGCTTCACGATGCCTTCGTTGGCTTGTGCGCCGAACGCGAGTCCGGCGAGCACTGCCACACCGGCGGTCGCGAGGACCGTGCGGGAATGCCGCTTCATGGGTGAAGCTCCTCTTCGATGCGCCGCGAGGACGGCGCTATGTTTGTTGTAGACGACGTGCCGATCGATGCCGGCGCGTTCGGTTCATCACCACTGACAAAACGCAGACAGCGGAGCCGATGCGGTCAGGCGTTGTGCCTTCCCGATCGCATCAACTGTCTCGAATATACGCGATGCAATCGGTAGCGGCAACGCGATCACAGCGCAAAAAACAAGCCGTTCCAATGGGTTGTACAAACTTTTCGCGTTCAGCGAGCCGGCGCCGCCGCGGTTTGCCGTCGCCCCGCCCAGGGCCGCATAATCCACCCCTCGGGGTGTAGCGCAGCCTGGTAGCGCGCCTGGTTTGGGACCAGGATGTCGGAGGTTCAAATCCTCTCACCCCGACCAGTCTTCCGCAGACCTGTCGGTCTGCCGCCGTGCCCGTAGCTCAACTGGATAGAGCACCGGCCTTCTAAGCCGGGGGTTGCGGGTTCGATTCCTGCCGGGCACGCCAATCCTTGATCGACGAGGGGCTTTTCCGCCAGAATCGCAGTTTTTCTCGGTCGGCCACTTGTCTTGCGCCGGCCTGCCGCGTTCGACGGTGGCTGTAGCTCAGTTGGTAGAGTCCCGGATTGTGATTCCGGTTGTCGTGGGTTCGAGTCCCATCAGCCACCCCATTCTTTCCCACCCGCCTGTCCAGTCGGGCGCTCGGGCGTGATCCGCATCGATTCCCTCGTTCTCGCGCGCGGTGCGCGGCGGCTCCTCGAAGGTGCCAGCCTTGCCGTGCATGCAGGCCAGAAAGTGGGTCTGGTGGGCAGCAACGGTTGCGGCAAGAGTTCGTTGTTCGCCCTGCTGCTGGGCGAGCTGCTGCCTGATGCGGGCAACGTTTCCATGCCTTCGTCCTGGGTGACGGCGCACGTGGCGCAGGAGCTCCCCGCGCTCGAACGGCCCGCGCGCGAGTTCGTCATCGACGGCGCCGCCGAGCTTCGCACACTCGAAGCCGCGCTCGCGGCGGCCGAGGGCGACGGCCACGCCGCTGGCGAGCTGCACGCGCGCCTCGCCCAGATCAACGCCCACGCCGCGCCGGCCAGGGCGGCGGTGCTCATGGCCGGCCTGGGATTCTCCGAGTCGGATGCGGCCCGCCCCGTGGGTGAGTTCTCCGGCGGCTGGCGGGTGCGTTTGCAGCTTGCCCGGGCGCTCATGGCCCGCTCCGACCTGCTGCTGCTCGACGAGCCCACCAATCACCTCGACCTGGATGCTGTGATCTGGCTGGAGCAATGGCTGGGGTCCTACCGGGGCACGCTACTGGTCATTTCCCACGACCGGGAATTCCTCGACAACGTGGTGAATGCCGTCTGCCATATGACCCAGGCCCGGCTGCGCCTGTATGCGGGCGGCTTCGGCGATTTCGAGCGTGCGAGGGCGGAAGAGGTGGCACGGCAGGCCGCGCTGCGTGCAAGCCAGGAGCGCCACGTGGCGCAGCTCGAGAGTTTCGTCGCGCGATTCCGGGCCAAGGCCACCAAGGCGCGCCAGGCGCAGAGCCGCCTCAAGGCGCTGGATCGCATCCGGCTGGTGGCCCGCGTGCAGGCCGACGAGCCCTTCGAGTTCTCTTTCGACGACCCCGGCGAGGCCACCGACCCGTTGCTCGTGCTGGAGGACTGCGCAGCCGGCTACGGCGCCGCCCCGGTAATCGCGGGCGTGGACCTGCAGATCCGGCCAGGCGCGCGCATCGGCCTGCTGGGCCGCGACGGGGCGGGCAAGTCCACCCTGACCCGGCTGGTGGCGGGACGCTTGGCGCCCTGCGCGGGCGAGCGGCGCGAGGGCCGTGGCGTGCGCATCGGCTACTTCACCCAGCACACCCTGGAGCAGCTGCGCGAGGACGACTCGCCGCTCGGCCACCTGGCGCGCCTGGAGCCTGCCGCCCGCGAGCAGGACCTGCGCGACTTTCTCGGCGGATTCGGCTTCCGGGGGGATGACGCGCTGCGACCCTGCGGCCCCATGTCCGGCGGCGAGAAGGCGCGCCTGTGCCTGGCGCTGCTGTGCCGCGGGCGGCCGCACTTGCTGCTGCTCGACGAGCCCACCAACCATCTGGACATGGCCATGCGCGGTGCGCTCACGCTGGCGCTGCAGTCCTATCCCGGGGCGGTGCTGCTGGTGTCCCACGACCGCACGCTGCTGCGGGGTGGCGTGGACGAATTCCTGCTGGTGTCCGACGGGGGCGTGCAGCCCTTCGACGGCGACCTGGACGACTACCGCGCGTGGTTGCTGGCGCGGCGCGACGGTGTCCCTGCGCCCGCCCCGGGGCCGGCGCCGTCGCGCCGCGCCCAGCGCCGCGCCGAGGCCGAGGCGCGCAACCGCGCCGCCAGCCAGCGCCGTCCCGTGCAGAGCCGGCTCGAAACCGTGGAGCGGGAGATGGCGCGTTGCGAGGCTGGCAAGCGGGCCCTTGAAACCTGCCTGGCCGCCCCCGACATCTACGACGCCGCGAAGCGCGACGTCCTGGCCAAGGCCCTGCGCGAGCAGGGACGCATCGGCGCGCAGCTTGCCGCTCTCGAAGAGGAGTGGCTCGCGCTGCAGGAGCAACTCGAGATCCTGGCGGCGGCCGCGCAGGTTGCCGAGGCGTCTGGAACCCCGCCGGGGTTGAGGACTCAAATCGCCGTCAACGAATCGTCACCGGAGAAGACTTCATGAAACGCGTCGCGCTGTTCCTGGGCACCAACCTGGCCGTAGTGCTGCTGCTGTCGTTCACCGCGCAGCTGCTTGGCCTGAACCGCTGGCTCACCGCCAACGGCCTGAACCTAGGCGGCCTGCTGGCGTTCTGCGCGCTGTTCGGCTTCGGCGGTGCGTTCATCTCGCTCGCCATGTCCAAGTTCATGGCCAAGCGCGCCATGGGAGTGCAGGTGATTGACACGCCGCGCGACGCCACCGAGCGCTGGCTGGTGGATACCGTGCGGCAGCAGGCCGAGCAGGCCGGTATCGCCATGCCCGAGGTGGGCGTGTTCGATTCGCCCGAAGTAAACGCCTTCGCCACCGGCGCGAGCCGCAACGCCTCGCTGGTTGCGGAGAGCACCGGGCAGTTGCGCACCATGTACCGAGCCGAAGCAGACGCCGTGCTTGCCCACGAGGTGAGCCATGCCGCCAACGGCGACATGGTGACGCTCGCACTCATCCAGGGCGTGGGCAACACCTTCGTCATGTTCCTGGCGCGCGTCGTCGGCTACCTTGTGGACCGGGTCATCCTCAAGAATGAGCGTGGCCACGGGATCGGCTTCTTTGCCGCCACCTTCGTCGCCGAGATCGTGCTGGGTCTGCTGGCGAGCATCATCGTGATGTGGTTCAGCCGCCGGCGTGAATTCCGTGCCGACGCGGGGGGCGCTTCCCTGGCCGGCCGGGAAAACATGATCGCGGCACTGGAGCGCCTCAAGGCCACCTACGATCAGCCCAACGCCCTGCCGGACGGCATGAAGGCCTTCGGCATCTCCAGCGGCGGCGGTTTACTGGGCGGGTTGCTGCGCACCCACCCCTCGCTGGACGATCGTATCGCGGCGCTGCGCGCCGCCGGTAGCGCCAATCCCGGCTTGGTGCGCTGAATGATGCTGAAGTAGGCACCGTCCCCGCCGGTTGATTCCGGCGGGGACGGTGGCGCGTGGTTGTTGCGCGGCGCGAGCGTGGCTACAGTGCGGTGGTCCTCAGAGAGATCGTCGCGCCATGAACACTACCCTGCTCGAGCGTTACGCCTGGCCGTCCGCCGTGGTGTTGCTGGCCATGGCCTGTGCGCTGGTCCTGAGGCCTTTCTTCTCCGCCATCCTGTGGTCGGTGATTCTGGCCTTCACCACCTGGCCGTTGTTCGTCCGCCTGCGGCAGCGCCTGCGCGGACGTGCGAACGCGGCGGCAGGCCTGATGACTCTGTCCATCGTGGTGCTGCTCGTGGCCCCTATTGCCCTTGCGGCCGTGGCCGTGGTCGGCAACGCCGATCCGTTGGTCGAAATGGTGCGCAGCTGGCTGGACGGCGGGTTGCCCGACCCCCCTGAATGGCTGAAGACGGTCCCCGCCGTGGGCGCCGGTTTGCACGAGCGCTGGCGCGGCATTGCCCATGACAGCGCTGCGCTCGGCGGGCTGTTGCGCCCGTTTCTCGGGCCTGCGCGGGAGGCCGCCCTGGCGGCGGGGCGCGCGCTGGCCGAGGGGCTGTTCACGATGGTGGTGAGCACGGTGATCTGCTTCTTCCTGTACCGCGACGGTGACGTTGTGGCGCTGCGTTGCCGCCGTCTGGTGGAGCGCTTCGCCGGCCAAGGGGCCCTGCCCCTCGTGGGCGTGGCGGAGGCGACCATCCGCGGCGTGGTGTACGGAATCATCGGCACCGCCCTGGCGCAGGGCTTCCTGCAGACTGTCGGGCTGATGATGGCGGGCGTGCCGGGCGCGCTGTTGCTGGGCGCCGTGACGGTGATGCTGTCGCTCATTCCCGTCGGGCCGCCGTTGGTCTGGGGCGGGGCGGCGCTATGGCTGTACTTTCAGGGCGAGTCCGCCTGGGCCCTGTTCGTCCTGCTGTGGGGCGCGCTTGTGGTGAGCACGGTGGACAACGTCATCAAGCCGCTGCTCATCAGCCGCGGGGCGCAGCTGCCGTTCGTGCTGGTCCTGCTGGGGGTCGTGGGGGGCGTGCTGGCCTTCGGATTCATCGGCGTGTGCATCGGCCCCACGTTGCTCGCCGTGGCCTATCGCTTGCTCACCGAGTGGAGCCAGAGGCGCCGGGAAGCGGCTGGCGCAGCAGAAGCCACATAAAAGGGTCACGGGGCATAGCGCGGGGTCAATTTAGCGCGCGGCCGGACAGCGCCCGGCCTATGCGGTCGAGCGCCTCGTCCAGCAACGGGCGCCGTGTGGCGAAGTTCAGTCGCACGAAGCCCGGTGCACCGAAGTCCGCACCGTCGTACAGCCCCACGCCGGCCGCCTCGAAGAAGCGCGCAGGCTGGTCCAGCCCGGCACCGCGGCAGTCAATCCACGCCAGATAGGTGGCCTCCACGGGGCCGGCGCGCAGCCCGGGCAGGCCGTTCAGGCGCCTCAGCACGTGATCGCGACTGGCGCGCAGGTAGTCGAGCAGCGCGTGGCGCCACGGCTCGCCGTCGCGATAGGCTGCCAGGGTGGCCCACAGGCCCAGCCCTCCGGGCCGATGCACGATGCCTGCCATCACCTGTCTCACCCGGCCGCGCAACGCCTCATCCGGCACGATGGCGAAGGCCGCGCCGAGGGCTGGCAGGTTGAAGGTCTTGGAGGCGGCCATGAGCGTGATGGAGCGGCGCGCCGCCTCCGGCGAGAGCGTGGCCAGCGGCACGTGGGACATGCCTGGTTCCAGCACCAGGCCGCAGTGCACCTCGTCGCTGCAGACGATCACGTCGCGGCGCTCGCAGACCGCAGCGATGGCGGCGAGCTCTTCGCGGCTCCACACCCGGCCCACGGGGTTGTGCGGATTGCACAGCAGCAGCAGCCGGGTGCGGGACGTGATCGCGGCCTCCAGATCGGCGGGGTCGAAGCGCCAGCTCGCGCCTTCCTGCCGAAGCGGCACACGCACCAGCTCCCTGCTCGAGTACGCGGGGGCCGAAAGAAACGGCGGGTAGACGGGCACCGCGGTGGCCACGGCGTCGCCCGGCTCGCCCACGGCGCGGCATGCCACGTTGAGCCCGGACACCAGTCCCGGCAGCCACACGAACCACTCGCGCCGCGGCGACCAGCCGTGCTGGGCTTCCAGGCGCGCCACGATGGCATCCACCAGCTCCGGGCCTGGTTCCACGTAGCCGAACACGCCGTGGTCGAGGCGCTCGCGAAGCATCTGCAGCACCGGCGGCGCGCAGCGGAAGTCCATGTCCGCCACCCAAAGCGGAATCACGTCGCGGCCGCCGTAGCGATCCCACTTGAGGCTCCACTGGCCGTGCGGGTCCGGCGGATGGTCGAAGTCGAACGACGGGTTCACGGGGGGATCGCGTTGTGCGCTTCAGCGCGGTGCCAGCGCCGCCAACGCCTGCCATGCGAGCCACGCGCCGAAGCCCACCGACACGATGCCGCAGGCGACGCGCAGCGCCGCGTGCACCTGCGGCAGCCGCCCGGCGCCGGAACTGAAGGGCAGGGCGAGGGTTGCCGTGACCAGCATCATGCCCGCCACCGTGCCTGCGCCGAAGGCCGTCAGGTAGGCGAGGATGGCCACGGGGCCGCCCAGGGCGGCCGCCACCATCAGCCCCACCACCGCCGAGCCCGCCAGGCCGTGCACGCTGCCCACCACGAAGGGGCGCACGAGGCGGTATGCGCGCACCCGGCCCAGCCAACGATCGAGACGCGCCGGTGGGGTATCGGACTCCGCATGCCCGTGGGCTGCGGCGTCGTGGCCGTGGGTGTGGGTGTGGACATAGTCGCCGTGCGTGTGCACGTGGGCATGGGCGCCGCGGGGTATGGCCCCAGCATGGCTGTGCAGGGTGCCCGTGGGCACGTAGCGCGGGGCTGCCATGCGCGGCCCGCACGGTACGAGCCGGCCAACCCATCCCGGCGGCGCGCCCGCGAGGGTAGCGAACCCCAGCGCCACGAGCATCACAGCCACCGCCAGTTCCAACAGCGTCGCCAGTCCGGCGGGCACCGCCACCCCGAGCACCGCCACCATGCCGCCGGCAAGCAGCAGCGTGAACGTGTGACCCACACCCCAGGCGGCGCCCACCAGGGCGGCGGCGCGGAATTCCGGACGGCGGCTCACGATGGTGGCCACCGCCACCACGTGGTCGGCATCAGTGGCGTGGCGCATCCCCAGGAGGACGCCGTAGCCAAGGAAGGCGATCAGGGATTCGTGCACGGGCGGGCAGAGGGGGGGCGATAGGAGGAAGGCTGCATTCGTAATACGGCCGGGACGCTACGCCGCGCGCAGTGGGGCGTCAACGCGACCACGGCCGGACGTCTGTGGGAGGTCTGCTGTTCAGGCCCGGCGGCGACCGCCCGTCAGTGGAAATCGCGGGAACGCGCCAGCAGCTCGCCCAGCAGGCCGGAGAGATCCACCA
>DAIPHN010000070.1:0-15250 GCA_036771335.1 Burkholderiales bacterium | reverse complement strand
GGGTGTTTTTATCCGCTTTCTGGGTTTCTTCCTCTATCGACTGGGGTCGATTAGTGCTGAATGACCGCAGTTTCGGGGCGCGTCGTCCAGACGCGCCCGATGGATTCGGCCAACTGCACGGACAAGGCTTCCATCAGCTGCGGCACGCTGACCGATATGTTCTTGCGGCCAGGCAGAGCAACGGGTCGGCCTCGTTTGCTTCTGAGTGGCCGGATGAATGGATGTTCTCACGTTCGGCATCACCATCCCGGAGCCGATTTCCAGGCCCACGCCCCGGGGGGTAGCTCTTGAGCCGCGTGGCCTTCATCGCAGCCCCTGCCGCCGCTCCACCTGGCGGACGTGTGCAGAGACCAAGGACGCGGGCATCGCGTCTCCCGAAAGAATGAATCGCACGCAGCCCGCGCTCCGCTGACCCAAAGGCGCGCCCGCCACCAAGGCCGGCAGCGCCATGCGCGTCGGGACCTGGGGCCGTACTCCCGCCAGCATTTGAAGGTGACAGCGAAGCGCCGGAGCGCGGCCCGGCCCACAATGATCGCGCGTGCTTGGCCATTGGAAACCGCTGTGCCACGAACGCAGCGGCAAGAGTGCTCGCCGCGCCCATTCATCCGGCAAGCCGAACGCGAGCGGAGGCCGGTATGGGACCACAGAACCCGGGCGGCCCGGGCGGGGCCGCTCAGGACCGGCAGCGTGAGGCCCGGTTAACTCGAAATCGGACACCGCGAAGGCAGTGGCCAGGGGCCAGGGGCTGTGCGAAGGCGGCTCACGCGACGTAAAGTTCGCTCGGTGATGATGAATCCACGCCGCCGACCGGGGTTTGAAGCTGTGCTGCGGGCGCCGGGAACTGCGGTGCTCAACGGACACTCAATCCCCCCGGGCCCTGGCGCGGGGCAATCTTCATCCACCTCCTCGGCAGTTACTCCCCTTGACCACTGACGACGGCAACAGAGGTTTCGTCCAAGCACCCCTTTCCGCGGCTTCGAGTGCGCAAGGAATACTGCGTTACCTGGTTACTGTGGGGGTAGCGTTCGTCGCCCTCATGACAATACAGGAACCCGACGTGGGTTTCGTGGCTCCGGCGCCGGCCCGGCTGCTATTCTGGACCCTGGAGATCGCCTCGGGCTTGTTTGTCCTGCAGTCTGCGCTGTACCTCCTCACGCGTCGCTTCGGCGCAAGCCGTCTGCCGAGTTGGTCCCTGGTGCTCTTGTCGGGCGTCCTCGGGGCCATCGTGCTTACGCCGATCTACTGGTTGATCGGTGAAGGGCTCATGGAGGGGTGGCTGGGCTACCCGGCCCTGCCTGATGACGAAGAGGACGATCCCGCCAGCTTCCTGGCTAGCCATCCGCTTTTGGAGGAATTCGTTCACATCGTCGGCCCGGTTACTGCGGCCTGGGTTCTGATCTGCATTCCGCGCCTGCACCGGCTGGTTCCGCCGTCGCTCCATGGCCCGCGTCAGCCAACCGACGCCATGCGGCACCGTCAGGGTGCACCCGCCGCGAGCGACCCGGCTACCGGTGCGGCAACGGCCGGCAGCGATTCTTTCGAGCGCCGCGGCTCTGCATCAGCGCCCTCGGCAGAAGCGACCCGGCTGAGCGGGGTTGCCGAGATTGCCACGAGTGCCGCCTTTGGGTCTGCGCCTGTGAGCATAACCTGGTGCGAACGTCTGCCCACCCAGCTGGGCAGGGATGTAATCGCGGTCGCCTCCGAGCTGCAGTACTTGCGCGTCTGGACAACGCGCGGCTGCGCGTTGGTCCTTGGCTCACTGGCGGAGGTTGAGGCCGAGGGCGCTTCGCACGGCTTACGCGTGCATCGTTCCTGGTGGGTGGCTTTTGAACATGTAATCAGCGTGCGTCGCACGTCGAGCGGGGCGGTGTGCCTGATGAGCGACGGTCGGCAAGTCCCGGTAAGCCGTCGCCGGCGAGCCGAGGTGCTTGCTCGTTTCGGCGACGGTGTCCAGTACCGGCAAGCGGCTGGATCAGAAGCTGTAGCGGAGGCCGACCTGCACTGAGATCGGGTTGTAGGTCAGGGAGTTGACCGTGCCCCCCGGGTTGCCAGTCTCGTTGTCCAGCTGTACCGAACCTACGCGCAACCAGCGAGCATCGGCGGTCAGGCGCCACTTGGGCGTAAAGGCATACTCTACGCCAGCGATGGCCTGGAAGGCGGCCTTGCCGGTGGCCGAGTAACTGCGCGACATGCCACCGGAGGTGGTCTTGAAGTCAGCGTCGATCTCCTGAACCCACCCGAGGCCGGCGCCCACATACGGCGTCCATGCGCCTCCCGTTGGGAAACGGCGCAACCCATTGATCAGCAGGGTGTTGGAAGCAAAATCCCCATCTCTGGAAATGTAGCTGCCGCCCTGCTTGAGCGGGTCGATCGAGTGGCTGCGATAGCTCCACTCCACCTCGGCCGCCCAGCCGTTGCCGTAACGCCAGCCAATATCACCACCAAGCCCCGAGCCGCCGCCAAAATCCGCCCGCAGACCACTACCAGCGCCCAGGGCCCCGGACTCGGTGAAGTTTGAGGAGCCAATCTGGCTGTACTGGCCATACAAGGTGACGTAGAAGCCTTTTGGCTCTAACTCGGCCAGCGCTGTGGCGGGGGACAGGCCGGCAAGCAGGGCGGGAAGGACCAACATACGAGGAAAACGCTGGATCATGATTAATGACCTTTTGAACGTGAGGGAAATGCCGTCTCTCGGGGCGACGGACAACGCTGATCGTAGCTGGTCCAGGTGCTGGAGGCGACTTCCGCTGCACGAACGGTTGGCTGGTTGAACGAGCGGCCGCGGTGGAGCTGACGGTGACCCGCGGCCGCGCTTTGGCCTGCACGTTGCGGGCATGTGGCTCCCTCTGGATACCCGTGTTGCCGCAGGGTTGATTCGCCCACTGCAGAGCCTGCCAGCGGCAACAATATCTTCACGCGGTCGGTCTCGACTTCGCCACTGGCGCCGGGGAGGTCCGGAAACCGGACTCCGCGCTCCCTGCGAAGCCGCTTGCAGGGGCCGCATGGCACACCGGGGCGCAACAGGGCGTCGGCTGCGCGCACTTGGGCAGCCCGGAGCCACCGCTACGACGCAGTGTCGCGCAACTTGGCAGCCCCGCTGAGGGTTTCCTTGCCCGCTCCGCCCCGACCAGGCGCAGCCCCTTCAGCCTCGCATCGATACCACGCGGCGCGGAAGCCCGGCGCCAACGGGGCCGAAACGTCTATCGCAACTCGCCGTGGCAGCTCTCGTATTCCGCCATCAGCCGAAGGACAAGATCCGAGAGTCGCCGGGCTGCGAAGGGGCTGAGCTCGATTGGATGCTCGAGGGCGAACTCCACCTGCGCGCTGACCCTGTCCCAGTTGTGGTTGCCGCCAAGATCGAGCACCACCTTCTACCAGGCGCTGCTGGCGTTGCAGAAATTCGCGTACGTGCTATCCGGCGTCTGGGTTTACCACTTGATGCGCAGCGCCCGAGGATCGGCGTTGCTGACGTCATCTGTCGGGGAGTTCGCCATGTCAGCTCTTGCCTGTGGCTACCTGGCGCAACTGCGTCATCGCCGCAAGGGCGGCGACCACCAGCAGGCCTGCCAACAGGCCGACGGCGGCGTCGCCCAGCAGGGCAAGCGCAGTGTGCAGCGGCCCGGCGACACCCTGCACCAGGGCCGCGATGGTCTCGTGCAGCCAGGGCAGCCCGTGGGTGAGGATGCCGCCACCCACCAGAAACATGGCTGCGGTGCCGGCCACGGACAGCAGCTTCATCAGCCACGGTGCGGTGCGCAGCAGCGCCCGCCCGATGCCTCGACAGAGGGCTGCGCCAACACCGTGGCCCTGTCGGCGCGACAGTGCTAGGCCGCCATCGTCGAGCTTGACGATCACCGCTACAAGACCGTAGACACCGACGGTCATCAGCAACGCGATAGACATCAGCACGCCGATGCGGGTGCCCAGCGGCGCTGCGGCCACGGTGCCCAGAGCGATGACAATGATTTCGGCCGAGAGAATGAAGTCCGTGCGAACGGCGCCCTTGATCCTGGCCTTTTCGAGCGCCACCAGATCGGCGGCGGGGTCCGCCATCGCCCTGGACAACTGGGCGCGATGCTGTTGGGACTCAAGGCGGTGCAGCAGTTTGTGGACGATCTTCTCGGCGCCCTCGTAGCAGAGGAAAACGCCGCCCGCGAGCAGCAGCGGTGTCACCGCCCAGGGTGCCAGGGCGCTGATGAACAGCGCCGCGGGCACCAGGATCGCCTTGTTCACCAGCGACCCCTTCGCCACCGCCCAGACCACCGGCAACTCGCGCTCGGCGCGCACGCCTGCCACTTGCTGCGCGTTGAGCGCCAGATCGTCACCCAGCACCCCCGCGGTCTTGCGGCCGGCCACCTGGGTCATGGTGGCCACGTCGTCCAGCACGGACGCTATGTCGTCGAGCAGTACGAGCAGGCTCGTGGCCATGGTTACTCCAGCCTTGTGCAAAGGCCGGATCCTATCGGGCCTCGATCACCATGTCATGAACGCGATGGCGGCGCCATGCTGGTTTCCGCGGTCCTGAGGGTAGAGCGGACCACAGCCCGGACACTCATCGCCAGTCACGCTTCGTCTTGACGCCGACGGCAGTAGTCCGCAAAAGTGAGTGCAATCAATCCAGAGAGGGTCGGCCAAATCAGAGAAGGTCGGCCAAATGTTCGATGCCGCGGAGATCGGCCATCGGGTGAGCAGGGCGCAATTCGGCAGGGAAGTCCCCGAAGAAGTACGATGCCTTCGTGCCTGCTTGCGAAGAGGCGTTGCGCGAAACCAGCACCGGCGAGGCGCCTTGGCACGTGATCGATGTCTCGGACGCCTGGTTCCGTTCACTAACGGCAGGGCGTCTGTTGCTGAACGCGATGGAGCGACGCCTGTACGGGCCAGCCCCAAGCACCTCGCCGGCCGCGCCGCCGCCCGAGCCGCCCATCGACGGCAAGGACCTGCTGAACACTCTCGACTATTGCAGTTCGCTCGGTCGCGAGTCCCACGAGCGCAAACTCGAAAGGCAGCAGGCCAGGCTGAGCGCCCTGTCGCGGGATCCGTGCTTCCGCGAGCACGCTCTGGTGGTCGTGCCCGAAGGCTTGGATGCAGCCGGCAAGGGCAGCACCATCCGGCGCATCACGCCAGATCTAGATGCGCGCTTCTACCGAGTGGTTCCCATTGCCGCACCCACCGACGAGGAACGAGCGCAGCCCCACCTGTGGCGGTTCTGGCGGCACATTCCCATCCGCGGAAGCACGGTCATGTTCGATCGCTCCTGCCTGGTAGGGGAGGGTGCTGGTGGAACGGGTGGAAGCGCTCTGCTCGCAGGCGGACTGGATGCGCGGCTATCACGAAATCAACGAATTCGAGCAGCAACTGGTGTCGCACGGCATCAGCGTGGCGAAGTTCTGGCTGGCCATCACACCAGAGGAACAGCTCGCCCGCTTCAAGGCGCGCGAGGAAACGCCCCCCAAGCAGTTCAAGATCACGAAGGAAGACTGGCGCAACCGCGAGAAATGGCCCCTGTACGAGCGCGCTGTCGCAGACATGGTGGAGCGTATCTCCACGGACATGGCCCGCTGGCACCTGATCCCCGCGCATCGAGGTGATGAAGCGGCTAGACGACCTCCTTGAAGGCTTGATCGACGGCCGCGGCTGACGTCGCGGCTATCTTGCCCTTGGCCTGGCCTGGTGCGTCGTGGTGCCGGCGGAGCGAGGCGCTCGCTCGCGTGGCCCGGCCGCCGCGTGCGGGAGAGGGGCGATATCAAGGTGGCCTGCACCGGCGTGACTGGCGGAGAGGGCGGGATTCGAACCCGCGGTGGGGTATTACCCCAAACACGCTTTCCAGGCGTGCGACTTAAACCACTCATCCACCTCTCCGCTGGGCCTCGGGAGGCCGGTAACGCGACCCATCGCGGGCGGTGGAGCCGTGGTCAGGCAACCCGCGAAGGGCGCGAAGTCTACCAAAAGGCGCCGCCGCGGAGAACTGCGCCGGCGCCTGCGGCCTTCAACACCGGGTTATTTCACCGCCTGCTTGAGTTGCGCCAGGATCGCCGGGTTCTCCAGAGTGGAGACGTCCTGGGTGATTTCCTCGCCCTTGGCCAAAGCCCGCAGCAGGCGCCTCATGATCTTGCCGGAGCGGGTCTTGGGCAGGTTGTCGCCGAAGCGGATTTCGTCGGGCTTGGCAATGGGGCCGATCTCCTGCCCCACCCAGTTGCGCAGCGCGGTGGCGATTTCATGGGCGGCGGCGCCCTCTGGGCGGGCGCCCTTCAGCACCACGAAGGCCACCACCGCTTCGCCCTTGATATCGTGCGGCTTGCCCACTACGGCCGCCTCGGCCACCAGCGGGTTGGCCACCAGCGCCGATTCGATCTCCATGGTGCCCAGGCGATGCCCTGAGACGTTGAGCACGTCGTCGATACGGCCCATGATCCAGAAATAGCCGTCGGCGTCGCGGTTGGCGCCGTCGCCCGCCAGATAGTAGCGGCCCTGGAAGTCGTCGGGGTAGTAGCTGTTGCGAAATCGTTCAGGGTCGCCCCAGATGGTGCGGATCATGGAGGGCCAGGGTTTCTTGATCACGAGAATGCCGCCCTTGCCCTTGTCCACGTCCTGGCCGCTCTCGTCCACCACGGCGGCCATGATGCCCGGCAGCGGTAACGTACAGGAGCCCGGCTTGAGGGGCGTGGCGCCTGGCAGGGGGGTGATCATGTGGCCGCCAGTCTCGGTCTGCCACCATGTGTCCACGATGGGGCAGCGCGAGCCTCCCACCTCGGTGTGGTACCACATCCAGGCCTCGGGGTTGATGGGTTCGCCCACCGAGCCCAGCAGCCGCAGCGAGGACAGGTCGTAGCGGGCAGGCGCGCATGCAGGGGTAGCCTCGGCGGCCTTGATGAGCGAGCGAATAGCCGTGGGCGCGGTGTAGAAGATGCTCACGCGGTGGTTCTCGATCATCTTCCAGAAGCGGCCCGCGTCGGGCCAGGTGGGTACGCCCTCGAATACGATCTGCGTGGCGCCGCAAGCGAGCGGCCCGTAGGCGATATAGGTGTGTCCGGTCACCCAGCCCACGTCGGCGGTGCACCAGAAGATGTCGGCGGGTTTCAGGTCGAAGGTCCACTTCATGGTGAGCATGGCGTGGAGGATGTAGCCGCCAGTGCCGTGCTGTACGCCCTTGGGCTGGCCGGTGGAGCCGGAGGTGTAGAGGATGAACAGCGGATGCTCCGCGTCCACCCACTCGGGCTCGCAGACATCGGGCTCGTTGTGGACCAGCTCGTGCCACCACACGTCGCGCGGCGCGTGGAAGTGGATCTCGGTCTCGGTGCGGCGGCATATCACCACGTGCCGTACGCCATCGCAGCCGCCCATGGCAAAGGCTTCGTCCACGGCGGACTTCAGGGGCAGGGCCTTGCCGCCCCGAAACTGGCCGTCGGCGCAGATCACCGCCGCGGCGCCAGCGTCAATGATGCGCTCCTGCAGGCTCTTGGCCGAGAACCCGCCAAACACCACCGAATGGGTGGCGCCAATACGCGCGCAGGCCTGCATGGCCACCACAGCCTCCACGGACATGGGCATGTAGACCAGCACCCGGTCGCCCTTGCCGATGCCGAGCTTCTTCAGGCCGTTGGCGAACTGGCACACGCGGTGGTAGAGCTGCCGATAGGTGACCTTGGTGACCGAGCCGTCGTCGGCCTCGAAGATGATCGCAACCTTGTCGGGCTGGGTGTCCAGATGGCGGTCGAGGCAGTTGTAGGAGGCGTTGAGCAGACCGTCCTGGAACCACTTGAAGAATGGCGGGCTCGACTGGTCCAGTACTTGTGTGAAGGGCTTGTGCCAGAGCAGGTGCTCGCGCGCCAGGCGCGCCCAGAAGCCTTCGTAGTCAGCCTCCGCTTCGGCGCACAGGCGGAGATACTCTTCCATGCCTCTGATGTTGGCCTGGGCCCGAAAATCCGGGCGGGGATCGAAGACACGGTTCTCCTGCAGGACGGACTCGATGGTGGACATGAAGGTCTCCGATTGCGATTGCTTGTCTTTTGTCTTATCGCCCCCCGCGCCGGCCGGGCGTGGCGAGGCCCCTCTTTAGGGCGCAATGCTCGTTCCTCGCTTGACGCACGTCAATCGGTCCCGCGCGTGGCCGCCCGCCGCGGAGGCCTTCGCCTATAATCCGACGTCTTCAATGCTCCGTTTTCGGCCGCTCAAGGCGGCGGGCGGGGCAGCTCAATCCTTGACAGGTTTCCGCCATGGCCACCATCCGTCAGGACGACGTGATCGCCAGCGTCGCCGACGCCCTGCAGTTCATTTCCTACTACCATCCCGCCGACTATATTCGCAACCTGCGATTTGCCTGGGAGCGGGAGCAGTCGCCAGCGGCGCGTGACGCCATGGCGCAGATTCTCGTGAATTCGCGCATGTGCGCCACCGGACACCGTCCCATCTGCCAGGATACGGGCATCGTCAACGTGTTCCTGCGGGTGGGGATGAACGTGCGCTGGGACGCCGCCCTGAGCGTGGACGACATGGTGAACGAGGGCGTTCGCCGTGCCTACATGAACCCGGAGAACCGGCTGCGCGCCTCGGTGCTGGCCGACCCGGCGGGTGCGCGCCGCAACACCCGTGACAACACGCCGGCCGTGATCCACGTGAGCCTGGTGCCCGGCGATACGGTGGAGGTGGAGGTGGCCGCCAAGGGTGGCGGCTCGGAGAACAAGAGCAAGTTCACCATGCTCAATCCCTCCGACTCCATCGTGGACTGGGTGGTGGAGACGGTGCCTTCCATGGGCGCGGGCTGGTGCCCGCCGGGCATGCTGGGCATCGGCATCGGCGGCACTGCGGAGAAGGCCATGCTGCTGGCCAAGCAGTCCCTCATGGAGCCCATCGACATGGTGGAGCTCGCGGCCCGTGGCCCCTCCAGCCGTCTCGAGGAACTGCGCCTGGAGATATTCGAGAAGGTCAATGCGCTGGGAATCGGCGCCCAGGGGCTGGGCGGCCTTACCACCGTTCTGGATGTGAAGGTCCGCGACTACCCCACCCACGCCGCCAGCCTGCCCTTGGCCATGATCCCCAATTGCGCGGCCACCCGCCACGTTCACTTCGTGCTCGACGGCTCGGGGCCCGCGCGGCTCGAGCCGCCCGATCTGTCCGAGTGGCCCGACTTCGCCTACGACGCGTCGGCCGGGCGGCGGGTGAATCTCGACACCGTCACCCGCGAACAGGCGGCCGCCTGGAAGCCCGGCGAAGTGCTGCTGCTTAACGGCCGGCTGCTCACCGGGCGCGATGCCGCCCACAAGCGCCTGGTGGACATGCTCAGCCGGGGAGAGGCGTTGCCGGTGGACTTCCGCGGCCGATTCATCTATTACGTGGGCCCGGTGGATCCGGTGCGCGACGAAGCGGTGGGCCCCGCCGGTCCCACCACGGCCACGCGCATGGACAAGTTCACCCGCACCATGCTCGAGAAGACTGGGCTGCTGGGCATGGTGGGGAAGGCGGAGCGCGGCCCGGAGGCCATCGCGGCCATCCGCGACCATCGCGCCGTCTACCTCATGGCGGTGGGCGGGGCGGCCTATCTCGTTTCCAAAGCCATCAAGGCGGCCCGCGTGGTAGCCTTCCAGGACTTGGGAATGGAAGCCATCTACGAATTCGAGGTGCGCGACATGCCGGTCACGGTGGCCGTGGATTCGGGCGGCACCTCCGTGCATCAAACCGGTCCGCGCGAGTGGCAACAGCGCATCGGCAAGATTCCAGTGGTCGCCTCGTGACCACACAATCTCAATGGCGGGCCTCCCCGCATTGCAGCGCGGTGAACCTGGTCAGGTCCGGAAGGAAGCAGCCACAGCCGCTCACTGCAAGTGCCGGGGGCAGGGCTCGCCACCCATGAGCGCCCCGGGCCTATGAGCCTCGCCCTGGCGCGCAAGTACCGGCCACGTTCGTTCGCGGACGTGGCCGGCCAGGAGCACGTGGTGCGGGCGCTGTCGAACGCGCTCGATTCCGGGCGGCTGCACCACGCCTACCTGTTCACCGGCACCCGCGGGGTGGGCAAGACCACCCTGGCACGCATCGTCGCCAAGTGTCTGAATTGCGAGACCGGTGTCACGCCGGCGCCCTGTGGCGCGTGCGGTGCGTGCCGCGAAATCGATGCCGGCCGCTTCATCGATCTGCTTGAACTGGACGCCGCCTCCAACACGCAGGTGGACAACATGCGCGAACTGCTCGACAACGCGCTCTACGCCCCCACCGCCGGCCGCTTCAAGGTCTACATCATCGACGAAGTGCACATGCTGTCGAGAAACGCCTTCAACGCCATGCTCAAGACGCTGGAGGAACCGCCCGCCCACGTGAAGTTCATCCTCGCCACCACCGATGCCCATCGGGTGCCGGTGACGGTGCTGTCGCGCTGCCTGCAGTTTTCCCTCAAGCAGATGCCCCCCGCCGTGGTGCGCGAGCGCCTGGAGGCGGTGCTTGCCCAGGAGTCGGTGGCTTTCGAGCCGGGCGCCACGGCGCTGCTGGCGAGGGCGGCAAGCGGCAGCCTGCGCGACGGGCTGAGCCTGCTGGACCAGGCCATCGCCCACGGCGGCGGCCGCGTGGACGAGGCGGCGGTGCGCGAGCTGCTCGGCGCTGTGGATGCCGCCTGGCTGTTCGAGTTGCTGGAGCGCCTCGCCGAGGGCGACGGCCCGGGCCTCATGGCGCTTGCGAGCGGCCTGGAGTCGTGCGGCCTGTCCTTCGAGACCGCCCTGGCTGACCTGGCCGGGCTGCTGCAACGCCTGGCGGTGGCTCAGGCGGTGCCCGAGGCTATCGCCGAAGATGAGCCCGAGCGCGGGCGGCTGCTGGGCCTCACCGGGCGGTTCTCGCCCGAGGATGTTCAACTCTTCTATCAGATCGCCCTGCGCGGCCGGGCCGACCTGCCGCTGGCGCCTGACGAGTTCGGCGGCTTCTCCATGACCCTTCTGCGCATGCTGGCCTTCGCCCCGGTGCCCGCCGGGGGTGGTGCGGCCCGGGCAGCCGGGCCGGCTCGCTCCACAGGCGAGGCCCCGGCGCCCCCTGAACGGGGCCCGCTGCGCGACGGCGCCGCCGGGGGCGTCCGCTCGCGCCAGCCGCTACCAGCCGCTGCGGTGGCGCCATCGCCGCGGGCGACCGGGGCGCCGATGCCAGGCGGCGCCCCCGCCATCGATGCGGCCACATGGCCTGACGTGGTGGCTGCCCTGCGCCCGGGACAGGCCCGCATGCTTGGCGAGCAGGCGGTGGTGGTCTCCTCCGAGCCTGGCCGCCTGGTGCTGGCCGTGCCCGAGTCCGCCCGCCACCTGAGCGAGGGAATCTGGCGGGACAAGCTTCGGGCCAGCCTCGAAGAGCGCTTCGGCAGCCTGCGCATCGACGTGCGGGTGGACGGCGCTGCTCAGGGCGAAACCCTGGCGGCCCGCGAGATGCGCGAGCGCGACCTGCGGCAGCAACGTGCCCACAGCGCCATTGAGTCCGACCCGTTCGTGCGCGAGCTGGTGGAGAAGTTCGACGGCCGCGTGGTCGAAGGCTCCATCCGCCCGCTCGACGGTCCCCGTAGTCCCTCCTCGAAAGGAAACCCATGATCAAGAATCAGCTCGCGGGCTTCATGAAGCAGGCTCAGCAGGTGCAGGACAACATGAAGCGCGTCCAGGAGCAGTTGGCCACCGTCGAGGTTGAGGGCGAATCCGGGGCCGGCCTGGTGAAGGTCACCATGACCTGCCGCCACGACGTGAAGCGCGTGACCATCGACCCGAGCCTGCTGGGCGACGACCGTGACATGATCGAAGACCTGGTAGCTGCAGCCTTCAACGACGCGGTCCGCAAGGCTGAGTCCACCGCCCAGGAGCGCATGGCGGCCGTCACCGCCGGGCTGCCTCTGCCGCCTGGCTTCAAGATGCCTTTCTAGCGCACCCGCCGGGCCAGCGCCGGTTTCACCACCGGTGACAGGCACCCCCATGGAACCTTCCGCCGCGCTGCAATCGCTCATCGACGCCCTGCGCGCCCTGCCAGGCGTGGGCCCTAAGTCCGCCCAGCGCATGGCCTACCACCTGCTGCAGCGTGACCGCGATGGGGCGCAGCGCCTCGCCGCGTCCCTGCAGCGGGCGCTCGAGCGCATCCGCCACTGCGACAAGTGCAACAACTTCAGCGAGCAGCCGGTCTGCGAGCTGTGCGCTTCGCCTCGCCGCGATGCCGAAAAGCTGTGTGTGGTGGAAAGCCCGGCGGACCTGCTGCGCGTGGAGCAGACCCTGGCCTACGCCGGCTTGTACTTCGTGCTGCTCGGGAGACTCTCGCCGCTGGACGGCATCGGTCCGCGCGAACTGCACCTTGATCGTCTCGTAAAACGCGCGTGCGACGGTGTCGTGAAGGAGGTCATATTGGCCACCAACTTCACCGTGGAGGGGGAGGCCACCGCCCACTACCTGTCGGAGCTGCTGCGCAGCCGCGGCCTGCAGATCACGCGCATCGCCCGCGGCCTGCCCGTGGGCGGCGAGCTGGAACACGTGGACGGCGGCACCCTCGCCCAGGCCATGTTCGAACGCCGCGCGCTTGCCTGACATGGCCCGATCACGCACTGCGTCGGTGACGCCCGCGCCTTCGCGGGGCAGGCGAAAGACCGTAGCGCGGCCGCCCGCTGGCGACGACGAACCCGCGCACCCGCGCGGCGCCCGCAGCCGGACTTCCGGGGCGCCCGCATCCGCCCCTCGACAGGGGGCGGCGGCAGGGTCCGGCCGTGCTGCCGCGCCGCAGACCGCTGCCGCTACCGCGGCCGGCGCTTCCCAGAAGCTCCACAAGGTCCTTGCCCAGGCGGGCTTCGGCTCGCGGCGCGCCATGGAAGAGCTCATTCGCGGCGGCAAGGTTCTGGTGAATGGCAAGCTCGCCTCGCTGGGCATGCGGGTGTCGCCCGAGGATCTGGTGAAGGTGGGCCGTCGGCAGGTTCGCTTCAAGCTCTCGGCCCGCCTGCCGCGCGTGATCGTCTACCACAAGCCCGAGGGCGAGATCGTCTCGCGCGACGATCCCCAGGGGCGTCCCAGCGTGTTCGACCGGCTGCCCGTCATCCGCGGCGGCAAGTGGCTCGCCATCGGCCGCCTCGACTACAACACCTGCGGCCTGCTGGTGTTCACCACCTCCGGGGAGCTTGCCAACCGCTTCAGCCACCCGCGTTTCGAGGTGGAGCGCGAGTATGCGGTTCGCATCCTGGGGGAGCTCGACGAGGCACAGTCACGCGCGCTGCTTGCGGGGGTCCCGCTGGAAGACGGTGCCGCACGGCTCGATCTGCTCGAGCCCCAGGGTGGGGCAGGGCGCAATCGCTGGTACCGGGTGATCGTTCGCGAGGGGCGCAACCGCCTCGTGCGGCGGCTCTTCGAACACCTGGGACTGCGGGTGAGCCGCCTCATGCGCACGCGCTTCGGCATCATCAACATGCCGCCGCGCCTGAAGCGCGGCCAGCACCTGGAGTTGACCGAGGCGCAGACGCGCAAGGTGCTTGAGTGGCTCGCCGCGGGAGGCGCGGAAGCGCCCACGGTACCGCCCGCCGCGCCGCGGCCGCCCTCGCGCTCCGGCAGGCCCCGCGGGGAGGATGGCGCCCCCGTGCCGGCGGGCAGCGACGGGGCAGGCCGATCCCGTGCTCATCGCGCAGAAACCGCGCCGCGCGAGACCCGCCACCCACGGGGCGCTGCCAGGCGCGCCGCCACGCCGCCTTCCCGGCCGCCGCGCAAGCCTCGCGCCGCAGGCTAGCAAGGCGCCTTGCGGCGTCCTTCAGCCGGGCAGTTCCTCGCGGTGCAACAGGCACACCAGGTCGTCGCCCGCATGCGTCTCCAGCCACGTGAAGGGCAGCCGGGGCCAGGCAGCCTCCAGCGCTGCCCGGTTGTGGCCGATCTCCAGCACCAGCACTCCGCCAGGCTCGAGATGCTGCCGCGCCGAGCGCAGGATGGCATCCACCAGCGCCAGCCCGTTGGCACCGCCAGCCAGGGCCAGTGCAGGCTCGTGGCGGTACTCCGGCGGCAGCGCGGCCATGGCGGCTGCGTCCACGTAGGGAGGGTTTGAGATGATCAGGTCGTAGCGCCGCCCTGCGAGCGCCACGAACAGGTCGGAGTGCAGAGGATGCACGCGCTCTCGCAGTCCGTGCAGCGCCACGTTGCGCGCGGCCACTTCCAGAGCGGCGAGCGAAACATCGGTTGCGTCCACCGTGGCGCCCGGGAAGGCAACCGCCAGCAGGACGGCCAGGCACCCGGACCCCGTGCACAGGTCGAGCGCGCGCCGCACCCGCGCGGGGGCGGTGATCCACGGATCCAGTTCGTCGAGCAGCAGTTCGCCGATGAACGACCTCGGGATCAACACCTCGGGCGTGACCTCGAAGCGCAGCGGACCAATCCAGGCCTCGCCGGTCAGGTAGGGCACGGGCAGGCGGCGCTCCAGGCGAAGGCGCAAGGCCTCGTCGAGACGAGCGCGCTGCCCGGCGCCTAAAACTGTGTCGGGCCGCCAGCGGGAGGTGGCAGCCTGCCCGCCCATGGCCCAGGCGAGCAGCGCATCGGCTTCAGTGCCAGCGCTGGGATAGCCGTGACCGAAGAACACCCGACCCCGGCGCAGCCGAGCCACTGCCCTGCGGCGCCACTGCGCGCACGTCTCGGCCCGCGGAGCATCCTGTCGGGAACGGGCGGCACCACCGCGCCGCCCGGCCGCGCGCTTCACGTCAGCAGCCGCTCAAGCACTCCGCGATAGATGCGCGACAGGACCGCCACGTCCGCCACGCGCACGTGCTCGTTGATCTTGTGGATCGATGCGTTCACGGGGCCGAACTCCACGACCTCGGGGCAGTGGGTGGCGATGAAGCGGCCGTCCGAGGTGCCGCCGCTGGTGGACAACTCCGGTTCGAGGCCAGTCTCGGCGCGGATCGACTGCGCCAGCGCCGCCACCAGGCTTCCCCGGGGCGTGAGGAAGGGCATGCCGGACAGCGACCATTGCAGATCATGGTCGAGCCCATGCCGCCTGAGAATCGTACCCACGCCCTCCTTCAACGACTCCACGGTGCTGCGCGGCGAAAATCGAAAATTGAAGTCCACGCGGAGTTCGGCGGGGATGATGTTGCCTGCGCCGGTACCCGCATGGATGTTGGAACACTGGAAGCTGGTGGGCTGGAAGTACTCATTGCCCTCGTCCCAAGCCGTGGCAACCAGTTCGGCAAGCGCCGGCAGCGCCGCGTGGATGGGGTTGCGCGCCCGGTGCGGGTAGGCGATGTGCCCCTGCACGCAGCGCACCGTGCGCACGCCGGACAGCGAGCCGCGGCGGC
>DAIPHN010000069.1:0-15268 GCA_036771335.1 Burkholderiales bacterium | reverse complement strand
CTGCTCGCGGATCCCGCTTTGGTGGAAGCCGGCCCGGCCACTTCGTGGCGGGAGGTCCTCGCATCGGCGGCGTATGCGTCCGCCCGGTCAGCCGCGTGGTCGCGGCCACCGCGCCCGTGGGCGAAGGCCACGGACAAGGAATATCACGCCGCCCTGGAGAGCTTTGCCTGGGCGATGGCCGCCCCTGGCCGCTCCGCCTGGTGCCGCTATGCGGCTCTCGCTGCTGCGCGCCGACGCGCATTGGAGTCCGTCCGGGCCGAGCCCTCGGTCGCGCGGCTGCTGAGTGCGGCCCGCCTCGAGTACGAACTGGGCAGCAGGGCGGATGCCGTGACCCTCCTTGGCAACGTCGCGCCCACGCTCCTCGGGGGGGAGTTTTCCTTGCCCGACGAGCCGTTCCTGGCCCCGATACCGCACTACGACAAGGTGGCGTGGGATGGAAGGGACAAGGACTGGATCATCAGCGCCGCCCTCGAGGCTTATGTGAGGCTCTCTCATTACTCCGACTATTACAGCCACGGCACGACGGATGGATATCTTGCATGGCTGGCTGGATCGCGCTATGCCTCGGTTGAGATGCGACGGCGGCTGTGTCTCTCGCGCCTGGTGCGCCAGCAGCCGCCTGGAGAACATGCCAGCTCGCTCACAGTCCCGTCGGAAGGGCACCGCAACGCCGAGGTCTGGACCAGCCTGCTCGCGAGACCCAGCCCCTGACGGGAAGGGCCGTTCGCGCATCCGCCTGCTTCGGCTCCTCATGACGGGTCGGCAAGGTGCCGCAGGTAGGTCGGCGCCAGTCCCGCGCCGATCCTGCGGTCGAGTGCCGACAGGACGAGGTGCGCGAGGTCGAAGGAGGCGAACAGATCGTGGGCGAGCACGGCGTAGTTGCGCAGCTTCTCGAATGACAGCTCTTCTAGCCGCATCCAGTCCCGCGCGTAGATGGCATCGGCCCACAAGACCTGGCGAAATGCCGCGTTCGGGTCGTCGTTGGCGATGAGCGGCTTGAACGCCCGTCCGGCCACGTACTGGAAGGCGTGAAAGCGAAAGCCGCTCGCCCGGAGGAAGGTGTCCACGTCCGCGAACAGCGGCTGACCCTTGTAGAGTTCCACGAACTCGACCTCGGTCTGCACGAACAGCGCCCCAGCCAGCGCGCGGCTGGCATTCCGGAACACCGATAGCTCGGCGCCCTGCACGTCGATCTTGAAGAAGTCGACGTCGTCGATTTCTGCCATATCGTCCAGGCGCTTGGTCTGCACCGGGTGCCTCGCTACCGGCTGCACGTATTCACCCAGATTCTGGAACAGGTTCAACAGCTCGCTGTTGGGTTCGTACAGCGATCCCGTCATGGACCAGTTCGTTTCGTGGAACACGGCCTCCTCGCCGTCCCCCACGAAATGAGGAAGGAATTGGTGCGGGGGTCCGTAGATGCGATTGAGCCTCGCGCACTCAACGGCATCCGGCTCGAAGCCGATGATCCGCGCCCGTCCGGCTTGCACCAGCGAGCCGTAGGCGGGAGCCTCGTCCATGGCCGCGCCCACATCGAGCACGGCGAGAGAGAACTCCTCCGGGAAGAAATCCAGAATGCTCCGCATAGGTCGATCCCCACGAATTGATCACGCCCGTTTTTTTCCGGCCGGCAACGGAAACCAAGGCTACTAGGGCAGCGTGCCGAGTCCGATCGCCGCCGGAGGGCTGCTCGGCATGCCCGGGAGGGAAGAACTGTGCGAACTCGCGTCTCGCGCCTTGTGACCCGAATGTACACCCGCACCGTCGTACACCCGCACCGTCGGGGCCCGAATGGGTGAACGAGCGTGCCGGGGCGACCCTGTTCCCGGTCAGGCGCGCGTCACCGCTGGCGATGGTTCCCCCGGCCTGCTCGATGGGACAGATGCGCGGCGGAGGAAAAGCAGAATCCTGGCAAGCGGAAGCGCAGCGCATCATCCGGGTGCAGGACTCGGAAACAAGGGATGCGTTGGCGCTTCTACAAACAAGCGTCATCCTCCGCGCATCAATGTTATCCCGGCTCCGGGCAACCGACCCTGAATGCTGCGCTTGCACACGATGGCCGTCCGCACACGGTTGGCCGCACCATTACCCGACATCCGCTCTCCCATGAGCGCCTTGGCCGCAACGCCCGGGAGCGCTGCGACCACAAACACCCCCATCCGACGCCGTGCTCAAGAGGGCCCGGTGAGGGCGGACTGCGGGCGAGTCGGCATGCGATGGACCGACCAAGGCACGAGGGCTCCAAACCAAAGGCCACGGAAAAGTCGCTCGAAATCCCGGTTCTCGTGTCCCGCGCGCCGGTTCTTGAGCGCATCTGCGGCCTCGCCTGAACCGGGGCTTCGACAGACGGGCAGGCCGCCCGATGACTGGATGCCCGCCCAGCCGGCACCGGATCTGGCGCAGCGGCCGCGCAGCGCGCTGGCCAGTGCCGCCGCAGACCATGGTCGCCGCGGCAGACTGCTCAATCCGGCAACTCCGCCCCGCACACGTCGGCGCCGTCGGCCGGCAGCTTCCGGCCAGCGAGCTTCTGGATCGGCACCCATACGATGGATGTGGCAAGCCGGCCCACCATGCCAAGCACGTCGCTCGCCGTGGGGCTGATGCTGAACTTCTGGAAGGTGCCGCCCACCTCTATGGGCAGGGCAAGGCTGAGGAACTGCGGCTCCTTGGCCTGGGGTGTCATGCGCAGTCTGAGCGTTTCGTCGGCGAAGTTGGCGCCGCCGCGGCCAGTGACGCGCATGCGGCTGGTGTCCATGACGATGACCTTCTCCGCCAGCCGCCCCTGGTCAAGCACGAAGCGGCCTATCGCGCAGTTCAGCTTCGAGACGTTGCCGCCGTCCACCGCCGGCGCCAGGGCCACGAGCAGGTTCACGGCCCACAGGTCGATAACGCCGGACTTCATGTTCTGCGGCCACACGGCGAACTCCACGCGCCCCGAGCCGAGGCGCAGGATGTCGGACAGATAGCGCGCCTTCGAGTCCACGTCCACGCGCAGGCTGAAGCGTCCGGCCAGGTCGGTGCCCGGCTTGAGGCGCCTCGCGAGAATGCCGTAATCGAAGCGGTCCACGCGCATGTGCGTGCCGGCCTTCACCCCGCTGTCGGTGGGCTCGTAGAACAGCGACACTTCGGCCGAGCCGCCAGGAATGTTCACCAGTGCGGGCCCCAGGGTGGCGCGGCCCTTCTCTAGCTTAGCCTCAAGGCTGCCGCTGCCCAGGCGGTCGGCGCCGGAGAGTACCTCGTCCACTTTCAAGGTAAGGGTGGCGTCCTGGCGGCGCAGGGCTGCCAGGCTCAGCATCTTCTGTGCCTCGTTGCTCGCCTCGCGGGCCTTGGCCTTGATCTCCTCCAGGCTCAGGGGCTTGTCGCCCGGGGTGGTCGGCTTCTTCTCCGCTGGCGACCAGTCCTTCAGAGGAAAGTCGTCCAGCTGGATGCGCGGCGCGGTGAGGGCCACCTGGATGCGCGGCGGCACGGCGGTGGTGTCGAGTCGGCCGCGGCCCTCCAGGCGGCTGCTGCCCACCTGGACCGTGAGATTGGGCACCTCGTAGCCCGAGGGGCCCATGCGCAGCCTTCCGGCCAGGCGCCACGGGCCCCAGGGGGGCAGGTCGGTACGCGTGAGCCGGTCGAGAGTGTCGAAGGCCGGCCCGCCCGCGTCCAGGTCCAGTTCCATATCGCCTTCGCCAAGCGGCCGGGCGATGGAGCCTCTCAGTGCCAGGCGGGACTGGGCCGCCTCCGCGACGAAGCGGAAGGTCACCGGGCGGGCAGGGTCCGCCAGCACGGCGGCTGGTGCGGTTTCCAGGTCGAGCTTCACGGGGATGTCATCGATGGCGCCGGCCAGGTCCAGGCGCACCGGTCTGCCGGCGTCGGCGCGCAGTTCGCCGCGCTCCAGCGCCACGCGCACCTCGGCGCGGGTGTTGGGGTCGCGCACCGTGAGGCGCCCGCCCTCCACGTTGCCCACCAGGGCGGACTGGGCGAGCATGTCGCCCAGCAGGCTGGCGCGGGCCTGCAGGAACAGGCGCAGGGCCGCCACCGAGGCGTCCATGTCCCGGGCGAGGCCCAGTTCGCGCAGCACGCGCCCCACCTCCACGTTCTCCGCGAACAGCCACAGGGCGGCGGAGGGCACCTCGCCGCGCAGGTCGACGGACACCGCGCCGCGCAGCGGCGTGTCCGCCACCCGGGCCGCGAAATTGGAGGGCTGCATGGCGCCTTCGCGGATGCGGCCGTCGAAGGCGATGTCGCCCGGGTTGAGCGGCGCGCCCGCCAGGCGCTTCACCCGCACCGCTACGTCCGCATCGCTCAGGTCCACGCCCTTGGGCAGGATGGGCACCTGGAGCATCGGGCGCGCGGACAGGGCCGGATCGGACCGGGGCTTGGCGCCAGGCGGCGGCGCGAGTTGCGCCAGCTCCGCCAGGTCGATGGTCTCGGCATTGAGCGACAGGGTGACCAGCGGGGCGGGCCCGCGCAGGCCGGTGCGGGCCAGTTGCGCCCACAGCCGGGTGCGTCCGGCACGGGCTTCGAAGTCGTCCAGATGCCAGGCATCCAGGGTCATGCGGGCGCGGCCCGACAGCGACAGCGGCGCATCGGAACCGGCCTTGAGGCCCAGCCAGCCCGCCACCTGGTCGGCCCGGGGCGCTCTCAGGGAAAAGCGCAGTTCGGGGCCGCCATTGGCCGAGGGTTCCTGCAGGCGCCCCTCAAGCCGCGCGCTCACCGGCCCCGAGCGCAGTTCCAGGGCGATGGGGCTGCCGACCTGTTCGAGGCTCGCGGCGAGACTGCCGCCGCGCAGGGTGGCGGTGAAAGGCTTGTCCAGCAGGGCGCCGCGCAACTCGGCGCCCAGCGGCTTGCCGGGCGGCAGGCGCAGCGCGAAGCGCTCCAGGTCGAACTGGACAGGCGTGCCGCCCGCCACGTTCCCGTAGGACAGGCGGCCGCGCTCCACGGTGAGGGCGGCGTCAAGGCTATTCACCAGTTCGGCGCCCTGGTCGCCGGTGGCGCTGACGCGCAGGTCAAGGCGGCCGAGCTGGCCCTCCACCCCGGGCAAGCCCAGCAGCAGCGCGGCCAGCCCGCCTAGCGGCGAGTCGCGAGTGCCCAGCCGCAGGGCGAAGCGGGGCGGCTGGGCAGCGGCGTCGATCTCCAGGCCACCCTCGAGCGCCACGCCGGTGACCGTGGCCGTCATGGGCGCCGACAGACGCCCGGCTTCGAGACGCACGGCCAGGCGGGCGGCCCGTACGTCGCCCGGGAGGCTCAGCCATTGATCCACCGCCACCGCCACGTCCACATCCACGTCACGCAGTGCCGTGAGGGAAAAGGTGGCGGCGCTCAGTTCGCGGATAGTGTCGCGCAGGCTGGCGGGATCTTCCTCGGCAACGGGCGAGTCGCTGATGAAGGGCCGCAGGTCGAGGGTCTCCACCTGAAGCTGGCCGGTAATGCGCCGCCGCCCGCCGCGGTCGCGAAAGGCCAGCTCGCCCGAGGCACGGGTGCGGCCCATGATGGCGGTGAAACGCTCCAGGGCCACGCTGCCGGGGGAGAAGCGCACCAGCCCCGCCAGGGCAGTGACGCCGACCTTTGGCAGGGTGGTCTGCAGGAGGCGCTCCACCTGTTCCAGGTTCTCCGTGCCCACACCGAACTGCACTTCGCCGCTGGCGCCAAGCACGCTGCCGCGCAGGGCAAGAGCGGTGCCGAGAAAATCCACATGCACGCTGAAGGGCCAGGGGTGGGCGGGCGAGATCAGCTCGGCCAGCGGCGCGCCCTCCACCGCCACCGAATAGGGGTGCGATTTCTCCACACGCCCCTTGAGCGCCAGCTTCACAGGGCCCGCAGCCGGTGACTCGCCCTCGGCGCTGTCCAGGTCGAACCAGTGGCTGCGCCCGTCCGGGGCCACGTACTCTACGGAGATTCGCTCCAGCGTGAGGCGCCCGAGGTCGAGGTTCACGGGGGGCGTCGCCATGGGGGCGCCGGGCTCCGCGGGCTGCGCCGGGGGCGCGGCCGGGTCGCTGGCACCCAGGGCGAGGGCCCAGTTGACCGAGCCGTCGGCGCTGCGCACCAGCCGCACCTTCACGTCCGAGCCGGACAATTCGTCCACCCGGAGGCGCTTGCGCAGGAGCTGCCACAGGTCAAGGGCCAGGCGCGCCTCGCCGAGCCGCGCCAGCGTCCCGGACCCGAAGCCGCCGGGATCGGCGATCTCCAGGCCGCCCACCCGCAGCTTTGGCCGGGCCGACAGGGTGAGGATGGCGGGACCCTCGAAGCGCACCTCGCGGCCCATGGCCGCGCCCATGTCGGCGGCCAGGCGCGCCCGCAGGAAGCCTGCGTCCAGGTCGATCCCCGCCACTACAATGTAAACGAAGGCGGCGAGCAGCAGCACCATGAACGCGCTGGTGGCCAGCAGCGCGCGCCGCGTCCAGCGCGCCGCGGCACGGCCGTGGCGTCGTACATGGTGCAGAGCTCTGGCGAATGCGTTGGTCAGGCGCGGGGTCATGGAGCGTGGTGGCGCCGCAACCTGCGCGGCGCGCAGGTGCGACGATACAGCGCCCTCGGCCGCTTGTGAGTGCCGCTGGCTTGCACGATGATCGCGCCGGGACAACTGGAGGTGTGCGATGAATCTGCGATTGTTTTGGCTTGCCGCGTTGCTGTGGACGCCGGTGGTGGGGGCGGTGGACTGGATCGTGGTGGGGCAGGACGCCGAGACGGTGCACTACGTCGATCCGGCGTCGCTGGTACGTGACGGCGAAGTGGTGCGGCTTTCCAAGCGCGCCGTGTACCGCGACCCGCAGCCCATCGGCGACACGCCCGGTCTGCCCCTGATCCGCGAGTCGGTTGGCGTGGTGGAGTGCGACTGCGTGCGCCTTCAGCACCGTGCCGTGTCGATCCGGCTGATCTCAGACGACAGCCGCGAGCTGTGGAATTCCGGCGAGATGAAGCGCGTCTGGGAAACGGTGGACGCTGGCTCGCCGGGTCGAGCGACCCTGGATTTCGCCTGTGCCCGCTCGGCGCCGCGCTGAAGCCTGCGCGCCCGGGCAGTTACTCTCCGACCAATCTCCCGGGGGTTCAGCCATGCGCTCTGTGTTGACCTGTCTGCTGCTCGCCGGGCGTGCCGCCGCGGCCCCGGCCCCGGCCCGCGCAGAGCGGGTGGAGAGCTTTTCGCCCCAGGGGGAGGTGAAGCAGGTGCGCCAGGCGGTGGCCGTGTTCGCTGCTCCCATGGTGGCCTTCGGCGATCCGCGCCTGCCCGATCCCTTCAAGGTGGACTGCCCGGTACCCGGCACGGGCCGGTGGGTGGACACGCGACGCTGGGTGTGGGATTTCGAGCGCGACCTGCCTGGGGGGGTACGCTGCCGGTTCAGCCTTCGGCAGGGTACCGTCGCCCTCACCGGTCAGCCGGTGGCCGTGGCAGCTTTCGAGTTCGATACCGGCGGCCCCGCCATCCGCGAGTCCATGCCCTGGGAGGGCGACGAGGCCATCGACGAGAATCAGGCCTTCCTGCTGGGCCTGGACGCCCCTGCCTCAGCCGCGTCCATAGAGGCCGGCGCGTGGTGCGACGTGGCCGGCCGACCGGAGCGCATCCCCGTGCGCGTGGTCACCAGCGCGGAGCGCAAGGCCATCCTTGATCGCCGCGGCGACTTCCTGTCGCGCTTCGCCCAGAGCCTGGCGGCGGGCAGCGACTTTCAGCGCCTGCTGCGCGCCAGGGACTACGACCGCCTGCCCCTCGTGGTGCTGGCCTGTCGCGCACGGCTCCCCAACGAGGCCGAGGTGAAGCTGGTGTGGGGCCGCGGCATCACCGCCGAGGGCGGCGGCGTGGCCACCCGCCAGGATCAGGTTCTGGCGTTTCGGGTGCGCCGCGCGTTCTCGGCGCGCCTCTCCTGCGAGCGCACCAACGCCGCCGCGGGCTGCATTCCGGTGCTGCCCGTGCGGGTGGAGTTCACGGCGCCGGTGCCCGTGGCGCTGGCCGGTCGGGTGCAGTTGCGCGGTCCGGGTGGCGCGGTGGTGCGCCCGAAGCTGCCCGGCCAGGCGCGCGACGACGCTCTCGTGGAGTCGCTGGAGTTTCCGACGCCGCTGGCCGAGGACACCGAATGGCAGCTGGTGATGCCCGAGGGGATCACCGACGATGCCGGGCGGCCGCTCTCCAACGCGGCGCGCTTCCCGCTGACCGTGCGTACCGAGGTGGCGCCGCCGCTGGCCAAGTTCGCGGCGCGTTTCGGCATCCTGGAGCTCAATGCCGATCCGGCTCTGCCCATCACTTTGCGCAACGTGGAGCGCGCCCTGGCGGGCACTCGGCTCGCGGCAGGGAAGGGCGCGGCCCTGGAGGCGCGCGCCCTGCGGGTGGATTCGCCGCGCGAGATCGTGAACTGGCTGGCGCGCCTGCAGGCGGCGCAGGCGCAGTGGAACGAAGGGGAACTCGTGGAGCAGGGGCTCGATGCCGAGGGCAACCCGAGGCCACCCCTGCGCCGCGGGGCGGGTTTCTCCACCAGCAGCGTGTTCAGTCCGGATGATCGTACCGTCAGATTCACTCTGCCCAAGCCCGGCGGTGAGCGCGACTTCGAGGTGGTGGGCATCCCCCTGCGCGAGCCCGGCCTGCATGTGGTGGAGGTGGTGCGCCCGCGGCTCGGCCAGGCGCTGCTCAAGGATGCCAAGCCCTATCACGTATCGGCTGCAGCCCTGGTCACCAACCTGGCCGTGCACTTCAAGCACGGACGGGAGTCCTCGCTGGTGTGGGTCACGTCGCTGGACCGCGGTGAGCCGGTGGCCGAAGCGGACGTGAACGTGCGCGACTGCGCCGGGAACTCCTTCTTTCGCGGGCGCACGGGCGCCGATGGCGTGGTGCGGGTGCGCAGGGCGCTGCCGGCGCTCCAGTCGCTGCCCGGCTGCCTCGACCGGTACGACCGGCAGTTCTTCGTCACGGCGCGGCTGGGCGCCGATACCAGCTTCACGCTGTCCGGCTGGAATCAGGGTATCGCGCTGTGGCGCTTCAACGTGCCGGTGGCCTCCTGGACGGGGCCGGATCTGTTCCACACCGTCTTCGACCGCACCCTGCTGCGCGCCGGAGACGCCGTGGGCATGAAGCACTTCATGCGCCGCCACACCTCGGGAGGCTTCGCGCTGCCGCCCCAGGGTAGCCGTCCCGCGCGCGTGGTGATCCGGCACAGCGGCAGCGATCAGACCTGGCAACTGCCCCTGAAGTGGGACGCCGCTGGTATCGCCGAGAGCAGCTGGAAAGTGCCCAAGGATGCCCGCACCGGCACCTACAAGGTGACGCTGGCCGCGCCTGCCCGTCGCAACAGAGAGGATTGGGTGGAGGGCTCGGAATCGGGAAGCTTTCGCGTGGAGGAGTTCCGCGTGCCCGCGCTCAAGGCGCGCATCTCCGGGCCCTCCGCGTCTCAGGTGAACGTCACGGCGGTGGACCTGGGCGTGCAGCTCACCTACCTGTCCGGTGGTGGCGCCGGCCATCAGCGGGTGAAGGTGCGCGCGGCGCTGCAGCCGGCCGCCGTCACGTTTCCCGGGCACGACGGCGTGGTGTTCGCCAACGGCGGGGTGGTGGAAGGACGCGCCGAGGACGTGGCCGAGCAGTGGGGTCTGCCGGTGGACGACGAGGGCGAGCCTGTGGGCACCACCGGCCCCGCCAGCGAGGGCATCCTGCCGCTCAAGGCCCTCACCGCCACGCTGGACGCTGGGGGCGCGGCCACGGTGCGCCTGGAGGGCTTGCCGCCCTCGGACAAGCCCCGCGATCTGGTGGCCGAGGTGGAGTATTCCGATCCCAACGGCCAGATACTTACCCGCGGCACCCGCGTGCGCCTGCTGCCCGCCGCGCTGCTGCTGGGAGTGAAGCCCGACGGCTGGGCGCTGTCGAAGGAACGGTTGCGTGCCACCGTGCTGGCGGTGGACGCCGCCGGCAATCTCCAGGCCGGCGTGGAAGTGGCGCTGGCGGCTTACGTGCGCGAGCATTTCTCACACCGCAAGCGCCTGATCGGTGGGTTCTACGCCTACGAGTCCTTCACAGAAACCCGGCGGGTTGCCGAGCTGTGCCGGGGGCGTACCGACGCCCAGGGCCGCCTTCCCTGCGAGGCGGCCGCCCCGGCCACGGGCAACCTGGTGCTGGTGGCGCGGGCCGCCGACGCCGCGGGCAACCGCGCTCTGGCCAACGCCGAGGCGTGGGTGGCTGGCGAGAGCGACTGGTGGTTTACCGGTAGCAACGACGACCGCATGGACCTGCTGCCGGAGCGCAAGCGCTACGAGCCGGGCGAGACCGCGGTGCTGCAGGTGCGCGCGCCGTTCCGGCGGTCCAGCGCGCTGGTCACCGTGGAGCGTGAGGGCGTGCTGGACGCCTTCGTCACCGTACTGGAGGGCCGCGAGCCGGTGGTGCGCGTGCCCTTGCGTGGCAGTTTCGCGCCCAATGCGTTCGTGTCGGTGCTCGCGGTGCGCGGGCGGGTGGCCGCTCCCCGGCCCACCGCGCTGGTGGACCTGGCAAGGCCCGCCTTCCGCATGGGTATCGCCGAGCTGGCGGTGGGTTGGGGCGCCCACGAACTGAAGGTGAAGCTCACCCCCGAGCGCGACACCTTCCGGGTGCGTGAACAGGCCCGGGTGGCCATCGAGGTGACGCGCGCGGACGGCACGCCGCTGCCCCCGGGCAGCGAGGTGGCGCTGGCGGTCGTGGACGAGGCGTTGCTCGAGTTGCAGCCCAACACCTCCTGGGACCTGCTCGAGGCCATGATGCAGCGCCGCGGCACCGAGGTGTCCACCGCCACCTCGGTGATGCAGGTGGTGGGCAAGCGCCACTTCGGCCGCAAGGCGCTGCCTTCGGGCGGGGGCGGCGGGCACCAGAGCTCCCGGGAGCTGTTCGACACTCTGCTCGCCTGGAAGCCGCGGGTTGCGCTCGACGCCGCCGGCCGCGCCGAGATCGAGGTGCCCCTCAACGATTCCCTGAGCGCCTTCCGCGTGGTGGCAGTGGCCAGTGCCGGCCGGGGGATGTTCGGCACCGGCCGCGCCTCGCTGCGTACGCGTCAGGACCTTTCGTTGCTGCCCGGATTGCCGCCTGTGGTGCGCGAGGGCGACCGGTTCCGGGCCACTGTGACGGTGCGCAACGCCTCGGAGCGCGCCATGGAAGCAGACATCACCGCCGCGGCCGCAGTGCGTCCGTCGGGCGCCCTGCCCGAGCAGCCGCCGCGGCGCGTATCGCTCGCGCCGGGCGAGGCGCGCGATGTGTGGTGGGATGTGACGGCCCTGCCGGGCGCTGCTGCCATCGAATGGTCCGTGGCGGCGCGCGAGGCGGGCGGAGAGGCGTCCGACGCGCTCAAGGTGTCCCAGAAGGTGGTGGCGGCCGTGCCGGTGAGCGTGCTGCAGGCCACGCTGGTGCAACTCGATTCGGCCGTCGCGCTGCCCGTGGTGCGGCCCGCCGGCGCCATTCCTGGGCGCGGCGCTGTGGCGGTGCAGCTGCACGCCCGGTTGTCCGACGACCTGTCGGGTGTGCGCGAGTGGATGGAACGCTACCCCTACACCTGTCTTGAACAGCGCGCCTCCCGCGCGGTGGCCCTGCGCGACGCGGCCCAGTGGGCCGCCGTGATGGGCGCGCTGCCCGCGCACCTGGACCGCGACGGGCTGGCCATGTATTTCCCCACCATGTCCGAGGGCTCTGACACGCTTACGGCGTACCTGGTGGCGCTCGCCCACGAGGCTGGGTGGGAGATTCCTCAACCGGCGCTGCAGCGCATGCTCGGGGCGCTGGAGCGGTTCGTGTCCGGCGAGATCGTTCGCCATGGCAGTCTGCCCACCGCCGACCTGGCCATCCGCAAGGTGGCGGCCCTGGATGCGCTCACGCGCCATCGCGACGCCCTCGAGGCCCGGCTGGCGGAGTCCTTTGCCGTGGAGCCCAACCTCTGGCCCACTTCGGCGCTCATCGACTGGATCGGCGTCGCCTCCCGCTGGAGCGCCCTGAAGCAGCGCGAGCAGCGCCGTGCCGAGGCGCTGGAAGTGCTGCGCGCAAGGCTCGTCTTGCAGGGCACCACGCTGGGGTTCTCCACCGAGCGCAGCGACTACCTGTGGTGGCTGATGGTGTCGGGGGACGTGAACGGCAACCGGGCGCTGCTGGCGCTCATGGACGATCCCGCCTGGCGGGACGACCTGCCGCGCATGTTGCGCGGGGCCGTGGGCCGCCAGCAGCGCGGCGCCTGGCACCCCACCGTGGCCAATGCCTGGGGCGTTCTTGCTCTGGAGCGCTTCGGCGCGGCCTTTGAGGCCGAGTCCGTGGGCGGCGTTACCGCGGGCCGCCTCGGGGATGCGGTCCGGCGGGTGGACTGGGGCGCGGCGAAAAAGCCTGGCGCAAGGATGGCCTTCGACTGGCCCCGGGGCGGAACGGGCGAGCTCGGCCTGTCGCACGAAGGCCCGGGCCGGCCCTGGGCCGTGGTGCAGAGCCGCGCTGCCGTGCCGCTGGAGGCGCCGCTGTCGGCGGGCTTCACGGTCCGGCGCTCCGTGGCGGGCCTCGGTGGGGCGTCGCCTTCGGCGCCCAGGCGCGGCGACGTGCTGCGCGTCACTCTGGAGATGGAATCCCAGAACGACATGTCCTGGGTGGTCCTCGACGACCCGATACCGGCGGGCGCTGCCATCCTTGGCATGGGCCTGGGGGGCGACTCGGCGTTGCTCTCCTCGGGCGAGCGGCGCCGAGGCTGGGTCTGGCCGGCCTTCGAGGAGCGTACTTTCGAGAGCTTCCGAGCCTACTGGAGCTTTGTGCCCAAGGGTCGCTGGAGCATCGAGTACACGCTGCGCCTCAACAATCCGGGCAGTTTCGAGCTGCCGGCCACGCGAGTGGAGGCCATGTACGCGCCCGAGATCTTCGCGCTGTCGCCCAACCGCAGGATGCTGGTCGGTGAATGAGCGCAGGCGCTGAGCGCGGGCGCGTGGCTGGCGCCCTGGTGCTGGCGGGGCTGCTCGGGTGCGCGGCAGCGCAGGCCGCGGTGCCGTCCCTGGAGGAGGTGCGCCGTGCCCACCCCGCCAGCGAGGCGGAACTGCTCGACCGCCATGGCGAGCTGCTGCACGAGCTGCGCGTGGATGACCGGGTACGGCGGTTGCCATGGGTGTCGCTGGACGCAGTCTCTCCGGCGCTGGTGGCCGCCGTGCTGCGGGCCGAGGACCGGCGCTTCTGGGAGCATTCGGGGGTGGACTGGCGCGCCCTGGGTGATGCCACGGTGGACACGCTGGTTCGCGGCGCGCCGCGCGGCGCCAGCACGCTCAGCATGCAGGTGGCGGCCATGATCGAGCCCGGGCTGAGGCCGCGCGGCGCGCGCCGGTCGCTGTCGCAGAAATGGGATCAGCTGCGCGCCGCGCGCGCCCTGGAGGACGCCTGGAGCAAGCGCCACATTCTTGAGGCCTATCTCAACCTTTCCACCTTTCGCGGCGAGTTGCAGGGAGTCGGCGCGGCAGCGCAGGGGCTGTTCGGCAAGTCGCCCGCCGGCCTGGATGCCGCCGAGTCGGCCCTGCTGGCGGCGCTGCTGCGCGGACCCAATGCACCCGCGGCCACGGTGACGCGCCGCGCCTGCGCCCTGCTGGCGCCGGAGTCCTGCGACGGGGCGGCCTCGCTGGCGCGGGTACGCCTGCAGGGCGTGCCGCGCCTGGAGCCGCGCGCTGCCGATGCTGCGCACCTGGCGCGGCAGCTGCTGTCGAGGCAGGCGCCGCGGGTGACCACCACTGTGGATGCACGGCTGCAGCGGGCCGTTGGGTCCGTCCTGCGCCAGCGCCTGGCGGAGCTCGCAGGGCGCTCCGTTTCGGACGCGGCGGCGCTGGTGCTGGACAACGCCACGGGCGAGGTGCTGGCCTACGTGGGTAATACGGGCGGGGGGGCCTCGGCGCGATTCGTGGACGGGGTGCGGGCGCCGCGCCAGGCGGGCTCCACCCTGAAGCCGTTTCTCTACGGCCTGGCACTGGAGGACCGGCTGCTCACGGCGGCCTCGCTGCTGGACGACTCGCCGGTGAATCTGGTGACGCCGGCAGGGTTGTACGTGCCCCAGAACTACGACCGTGATTTTCGCGGCCTGGTGAGCGTGCGTACGGCGCTGGCGGCCTCGCTCAACGTTCCGGCGGTGCGTGTGCTCACGCTGACGGGGCCCGAGCGGTTCGCCTTGCGGCTGCGGGCACTGGGGTTCGAGACGGTGACTGCCGACGGCGAGCACTACGGCTACGCGCTCGCGCTGGGTTCAGCCGAGGTGAGTCTGTGGGAACTGGCCAATGCTTACCGCAGCCTCGCCAACGGCGGCCTGTGGAGCCGGCCGAGGTTGCTGCCGGCGCCGCCCGCCAGGCCGGTGAGAGTCGCGGACGCGGCGGCGGCGGCGGTGGTGGCCGACATTCTGTCGGACCGTGCGGCGCGCAGCGCCGGGGTCGGGCTGGACAACCCGCTCGCCAGCCGCGCCTGGAGCGCCGTGAAGACAGGCACGAGCAAGGACATGCGCGACAACTGGTGCGTGGGTTTCACGGCCCGCCACACGGTGGCCGTGTGGGTGGGTAACTTCGACGGGTCGCCCATGCGCGACGTATCGGGCGTATCGGGGGCGGCGCCGGCGTGGCTGGACGTGGTCAACCTGTTGCCCGGCGGTCGCGGCACCGCGGGGCCGCGACCCGCGGAAGTGGTGACCAGGCGGGTGCGCTTCGAGCCGCCGGTGGAGCCGGAGCGCGACGAGCTGTTCCTGGGTGGCACCGAGGTGGAAGTGGCGACCGTCAAGGCGGCTCTGCCCGCCGCCGCGCGCATCACCTATCCCGCCGATGGCGCCGTGCTGGCGCTCGACCCGGACATTCCCCCGCAATTCCAGCGGGTGCGCTTCGAGAGCAGCGCTGCCGCCGACGGTCTCGCCTGGGAGTTGAATGGCGTCTCCCTTGCGGCAAACGGCGAGGAGCCCGCCTGGCAGCCCATGCCCGGGCGACACGAATTGGCGTTGCTGGACCATACGGGGCGCCGGCTCGATCGCGTGCGCTTCGAGGTACGGCCCTGAGTCCGGACCAGGCAACCGGCGCTCTGTCGCCCCGGGGCGGTGACGCCGTCCGTCCCCCGAGGTGGGCCGCTCCCGGACCGACTGGGTTGCCGCGATCAGGCTTGGCCGAGCCCCGCTCGCCCCGAGGACCGGGGCAACGGCGGCGCGTGGCGGGCTGGGCTATACAATGACAGCGTCACAAGGCACGGAAGGTGTCTTGATGCGCAAAAATACGCCTTAAGGGGGAGGAATACCAAGTGTCAGACGCCGCCGCAGCCGCCAGTCCCGCAGCGCACGGTTGCCGCGGCTTCGAAGAGGCAACCTACGCCAAGGTGGCCAGG
>DAIPHN010000068.1:237-15327 GCA_036771335.1 Burkholderiales bacterium | reverse complement strand
AAGGGCTCCTTGCCCAGCAGGTAGTTGTTGACCACGAAGGACCACACCAGGTCGTTGTCGCGCAGCAGGTTGAAGGTACCGGCCATCTCCGAACCCTCCAGGTAGCCGCGCGCCTGCATGCGCTTTTCCAGGTTGTCCACGATGGCCTCGTCCACGAACACGCCCAGCTCGCCGGGCTCGCGGAAGTCGATCATGGTGGTGAAGAAGGTGATGCTCTTCACCCGCTCGGCTTCGCCGCGGGCGCGCAGCCAGGACAGCAGGCAGGCGCTGAGCGTGCCCCCCAGGCAGTAGCCGATGAGATTGAGCTGCCGCTCGCCGGTGGCACGCTGCACCGCGTCCATGGCCGCCAGGGGGCCTTCCATCAGGTAGTCGGCGAAGGTCTTGTGGCGGTGACGCTCGTCGGGATTGACCCAGGAGATGACGAACACCGTCAGGCCCTGGTCCACGGCCCACTTGATGAAGCTGTTCTTTTCTCGCAGGTCGAGGATGTAGTACTTGTTGATCCAGGGCGGCACGATGAGCAGCGGCGCCCGGTCCACCTTGGCCGTGGCCGGCTCGAATTGCAGCAGTTGCATGAGGTCGTTCTCGAACACCACCTTGCCCGGGGTGGTGGCCACGTTGCGCCCCAGCTCGAAGGCCGACTCATCGGTCATGCGGATGGCGAGCTTGCCATCGCCCCGGTCCAGGTCCTCCAGCAGGTTCTTCAGCCCGTCGAGCAGGTTGCGGCCGCGGGTGTCGAGCGTGGTCTTGAGCACCTCGGGGTTGGTGAGCAGGAAGTTGGTGGGCGCCAGCGCGTCCACGTACTGGCGGGTGAAGAAGCGCACCTTGCGGGCGTCCTCCGGCGCCAGGTCCTGCACCGCGTCCACCGAGCGCTGGATGTGCTCCGCGGCGATCAGGTAGGACTGCTTGATGTAATCGAAGACGAAGTTGTTTTCCCAGGCCTCGGCGCGAAAGCGATTGTCGCCGCGGGCGGGCGCGCGCACCGGATCCGCCGCGTCGCCCAGGAAGCGCGCCAGCGAGGTGTTCCACAGCCGCAGCTGCTCTTCCCAGGCGCGCGCGGTGTGCTCGGCCAGCAGCGACGGATTGGACAACAGCCGCGAGCCCAGCTCGGAGAAGGCCTTGCCGATGCCCAGCTCCTCGATGTCGCGCAGCATGTGGGTGTGGGGCTGGGTGGCCAGGAATTCCAGCGCCACCTTGGCCGACTTCTGGCCGATCTCGCTGAAGGCGCGCTGCAGCTCGGCGTTGTCGATGGCGGGCGGGTCGTTGGAAGCGGGGGATTCGGCCATGGCGGACCTCGTGCGTGTAGGGGGTCAGGCGGCGCGGAAGCGAAACACGCCTCCGGCATCGAGCTGGCGGGTGAGCGCGCCCCGGCGCAGCAGGTGGTTGAGGTGGGCGATGGCCTCGCCCATGGCGAAAAACAGCTGGTGGTTATCAAGCGGGCGGCGAAACAGCACCGGCAGCACGTCAACCGCCGTGAGCGGTGCTGCGTGGCAGGCCTCGCGCAGCTCCGCCAGGCGCGCGGCGTGATGGGCCTCGAGCGCTGCCACCCGCGCCGCGATGCCGCGAAACGGCAGTCCGTGCGCCGGCAGCACCAGGGTCTCGTCGGGCAGCGCCGTGAAGCGGCGGATGGAGGCGAGGAACTGGCCCACCGGATCGCCGTCCGGTTCGAGCGACCACACGCTGGTGTTGGTGCTGATGCGCGGCAGCAGCATGTCGCCGGAGATCAGCACGCCGAGCGAGGCGCAGTGGAGCGCGGCGTGCTCCGGGGCGTGCCCCGTGCCCACGATCACCTGCCACGTCCGCTCATCCACGGCGAAGGTGTCGCCGTCACACAGCCGACGGTAGGTGCGCGGCAGCGGCGAGACGGTGCGGCGGTAGTGGTTGCCGCGGTCGATCACCGCTTCGAGCCGCTCGCCCTGAAGGCCGTGGGCGCGGAACAGCGCCACCAGGGCGTCGGGGTCGTAGCCCGCGGCGGCATCCCATACGGCGTGGGCGGTGAGGAACTCTCCCTGGGTGGTCCAGAGCCCGATGCCCAGGCGCTGCGCCAGCCATCCCGCCAGACCGAGGTGGTCGGGGTGGTAGTGGGTGACGATCATGCGCACCGCGGGCGGGTGCTGGGCCAGCACCGTTTCCCAGGCTGCGCGCGTGGCCTCGTTGTTGAAGCCCGTGTCCACGAGTGTCATGCCGTGACCGTCGCGCAGCAGCCACAGGTTGATGTGATCCAGGGCAAAGGGCAGCGGCATGCGCAGCCACCACAGCCCCTCGGCCACGGCGAGGCTCTCGCCGGCCCCAGGCGGCGCAGAGAAGGGAAACTGCAGTGCGCCCGCGGCGGAGTCAGGGCCAGAGGCGCTGGCGACAGCGGCGGAGGAGGCGGGAGTCAACATGGCGGGAGCAGCCGCGCGGCAGGGGGTACCACAGGTGCTTGATCTATACTCGATGTTACATGGGAAAGATGAACGAACCGGCGGCGCGCGAGGCACAGGGCGCCGACACCTACACCATCACCGACCTCGCCCGCGAGTTCGGCGTCACCACCCGCACCATCCGTTTCTACGAAGATCACGGGCTGCTCAGTCCGGCCCGCGCCGGCCGCAACCGGGTCTACGACAAACGCGATCTGGTACGTCTGAAGCTCACCCTGCGCGGCAAGCGCCTCGGGTTGGCTCTGTCCGAAATCCGGGAGTTGCTTGACGTGTACGACGCGGCTCACGACGAAAGCACCCAGCTCGAACAGTTCCTCGCCGTGCTGCACAAGCGCCGCGAGGCCCTGGAACAGCAGCGCGAGGACATCGAGGCCACCCTCGAAGAAATCCGGTCCTTCGAACTGCAGTGCCGGCGCATGCTGGAGGGAGACGCCCGGCGCGCCGCGCCGGAGCGCAAGCCATCACCCCCGCGTTCCCCACGGGCGGGCGGGCGCGGGCGAAAATTGACGTTAACGTAAACGGCACTTACACTCAAGGGCTTCGTCACTCTTTTCCGGCTCCGCCGTCCCGGCGGAACGCCGCGCCCTCCCCAGGAGAGTCCCATGGATCGCGCCGCCCCCGCCGCCCTGCGCAGCCTGCCCATGCTTCGTTTCGATCATGGCGAAACCATCCACATGCTGCGCGAATCCGTGGCCGCCTTCGCGGCCGCCGCGCTCGCCCCGCGCGCCGGCGCCATCGATGCCTCCAACGCGTTCCCCATGGACCTGTGGCGCAAGTTCGGCGATCTCGGGCTGCTGGGCATCACCGTGGAGGAAGACCTCGGCGGCACCGGCATGGGCTATCTGGCTCACATGGTGGCCATGGAGGAAATCTCCCGCGCCTCGGCGTCGGTAGGGTTGTCCTACGGCGCCCACTCCAACCTGTGCGTCAATCAGATCCGCCGCAACGGCAATGATGACCAGAAGCGCCGCTACCTGCCGAAACTGATCAGCGGCGAGCACGTGGGAGCGCTTGCCATGAGCGAGCCGGGCGCGGGCTCGGACGTGGTGAGCATGCGTCTGCGGGCCGAGAAGCATGGCGATCGCTACGTGCTCAACGGCAATAAGATGTGGATCACCAACGGCCCCGACGCCCATACGCTGGTGGGCTACGCCAAGACCGATCCCGCCGCCGGGCCGAGGGGTATCACCGCCTTCCTGATCGAGAAGGGTGTCGCCGGCTTCTCCACCGCGCAGAAGCTCGACAAGCTCGGCATGCGCGGCTCCAACACCTGCGAGCTGGTGTTTCGCGACTGCGAAGTGCCCGAGGAGAACGTGTTGGGCGAGGTGGGCGGCGGCGTACGGGTGCTCATGAGCGGCCTGGATTACGAGCGCGCCGTGCTGGCGGCGGGCTGCCTGGGCCTGATGCAGGCCTGCCTGGACGTGGTGCTGCCCTACGTACATGACCGCAAGCAGTTCGGTCAGGCCATCGGCGAGTTCCAGCTCATGCAGGGCAAGCTGGCCGACATGTACACCACCCTGTCGGCCTGCCGCGCCTACGTGTACGCCGTGGGACAGGCCCTCGACCGCGGCGAGACCACCCGCAAGGACGCCGCCGGCGCCATCCTCTACGCCGCCGAGAAGGCCACCTGGATGGCCGGCGAGGCCATCCAGTGCCTGGGCGGCAACGGCTACATCAACGAATACCCCACCGGGCGGCTGTGGCGCGATGCCAAGCTCTACGAAATCGGCGCCGGCACGTCCGAGATCCGGCGCTGGTTGATCGGTCGGGAGCTGTTCGCCGAGACCGCCTGAGTGACCGTGGCTGCGGCCCGTCCCGCGTTACCGCGCGGGAACCCCCGCCAGGCGGCGGGCATGATCGCCGCCCCGCCCGCCAGCTTTCCATGACCCTTCCCAGCGCCGCCGCGGCCCGCCCCTCCGCCCTCTCGCGGGTCCGCTATCCCTACGCCCAGGAACTGGCGAACGCCATCGCCCGGGCGCTGCTGGAGGGGTTCGACAAGCACTACCGGATCTTCCGCCAGATGAGCCGCGACGCCCTCGGCCGCTTCGAGCGCGCCGACTGGCCCGCCGTGCAGCGCGCCCACGCCGAGCGCATCGCTCTCTACGACGAGCGCGTGCGCGAGGCCGCCGACCGACTGCGAGAGGAGTTCGACACCGAACACCTGCCCGAGCCCCTCTGGCAGGACATCAAGCTGCAGTACGTGGGGCTGCTCACCAACCACCGCCAGCCCGAGCTGGCCGAGACCTTCTTCAATTCCGTGAGCTGCCGGCTACTCAACCGCAGCTACTTCAACAACGACTGCATCTTCGTGCGGCCGGCCGTGTCCACCGAGTACCTGGAGGGCGATCCGCCGGCCTATCGCAGCTACTACCCGCTGCGCGACGGCTTGCGCGCCGTGCTGCTGCAGATTCGCCGTGACACCGGCCTGTCGCTGCCCTTCCACCGCTGGCGGCGCGACTGCCGCTGGTTGCTGCTTGCCCTGCGCGAAGCGTTTGCGCGGCCGTTGCGACTCGAGCCCAATCACCAGATCCAGGTGCTGTCCTCGCTGTTCTTCCGCAATAAGCGCTGCTATCTCATCGGGCGGGTGGTGAACGGCCACCTGGAGAAGCCCTTCGCCGTCCCCATCGTGCACGACAGCGGCGGCGGCCTGACGCTCGATGCCTGCCTGCTGGACTCGCGCGAGATCGCGCCGCTGTTCGCCTTCTCCCGCGCCTACCTCATGGCCGACATGGACGCGCCGGCCGCCTGGGTGGACTTCCTCGCCGCACTGCTGCCCGGCAAGCCCAAGGCCGAGCTGTACACCGCGCTGGGCCTGCAGAAGCACGGCAAGACGCTGTTCTTCCGCGATTTCCTGCACCACCTGGCCCACTCCACCGACGAATTCGTGCTCGCCCCCGGCATCAAGGGCCTGGTGATGATCGTCTTCACCCTGCCCTCCTACCCCTACGTCTTCAAGGTGATCCGCGACCGCATCTCGCCCACCAAGGACGTGACCCACGACACCGTGCGCGAGAAGTACATGCTGGTGAAGCGTCACGACCGCATCGGCCGCATGGCCGACACGCTCGAATACGCCGACGTGGCCTTCCCGCGCGAGCGCTTCTCCGCCGCGCTGCTAGAGGAGCTGCGCCGGGAGGTACCCTCGCTGCTGGAAGAAACCGATTCCCAGGCGGTGGTGAAGCACCTCTACATCGAGCGGCGCATGACGCCCCTCAACCTCTACCTGGACAAGGCCGATCCCGCGCAGCTGCGCGAGGCCGTGATCGACTACGGCCGCGCTATCAAGGAGCTGTGCTCGGTGAACATTTTCCCGGGCGACATGCTGTTCAAGAATTTCGGCGTCACGCGGGGCGGGCGCGTGGTGTTCTACGACTACGACGAGATCGCCTACATGACCGAGTGCAACTTCCTGCGCATCCCGCCGCCGCCCACGCCCGAGGCCGAGCTGTCCGCCGAGGCCTGGTATCCGGTGGGCCCCAACGACATCTTCCCCGAGGAGTTCGCGCCGTTCCTGCTCACCGGCCGGGGCGTGCGCGAGGCCTTCCTGTCCCAGCACGCCGACCTGCTGGAGCCGGGTTTCTGGAACGCCACCAAGGCGCGCATCCATGAGGGCCATATCGAGGACGTGTTCCCCTATCTGCCCGGGCGCCGCTTCGCCGCGCGTTTCGGCAACCCCGGCCCATCCAACTGAGGAGGCCCGCCATGTACCAGGACCCCGTGGTCATCGTTTCAGCCGCCCGCACGCCCATGGGCGGCTTCCAGGGCGATCTGAAGGACTTTACCGCCTCCGAACTGGGCGCCGTGGCGGTGCGCGCCGCGGTGGAGCGCGCCGGCATCGCCCCCGCCGACGTGGAGGAAGTGGTGATGGGCTGCGTGCTGCCCGCCGGCCAGGGCCAGGCGCCCGCGCGCCAGGCTAGCCTCGGCGCCGGATTGCCCCTGGCCACGGGCTGCACCACCATCAACAAGATGTGCGGCTCGGGCATGAAGGCGGCCATGTTCGCCCACGACCTGCTCGTGGCGGGCACCAACCGCGTCATGGTGGCCGGCGGCATGGAGAGCATGACCAACGCCCCCTACCTGCTGCCCAAGGCGCGCGCCGGTTTCCGCATGGGCCACCAGCAGGTGATGGACCACATGTTCCTGGACGGACTGGAGGACGCCTACGCCCGCGGCCGGCTCATGGGCACCTTCGCCGAAGACTGCGCGCAGAAGTTCGGCTTCACCCGCGAGGCCCAGGATGCCTTCGCCGTCGCCTCGCTCGAACGCGCCCAGCAGGCCAGCACCGCCGGGGCCTTTTCGTGGGAGATCGCCGCCGTGCCCCTCAAGTCGGGCAAGGGCGACCGTTTCTGCGATCGCGACGAGCAGCCCTTCAAGGCCAATTTCGAGAAGATCCCCCAGCTCAAGCCCGCCTTCCGCAAGGACGGCACGGTCACCGCCGCCAACTCCAGTTCCATCTCCGACGGCGCCGCTGCCCTGGTGCTCATGCGCCGCTCCGAGGCCCAGCGCCGCGGCCTCGCACCGCTGGCCACCATCCTCGCCCACACCACCCACGCCCAGGAGCCTGGCCTGTTCACGACCGCGCCCGTGGGGGCGATCGCCAAGCTGTTCGAGGCCACCGGCTGGCGCGCCGGCGAGGTGGACCTGTACGAGATCAACGAGGCCTTCGCCGTAGTCACCATGGCGGCCATGCGCGAGCATGGGCTGTCCCACGATCGCGTCAACGTGCACGGCGGCGCCTGCGCCCTGGGGCATCCCATCGGCGCCTCGGGCGCCCGCATCCTTGTCACGCTGCTGGGCGCGCTGCGCGCCCGGTGCGGCCGCCGGGGCGTGGCCAGCCTGTGCATCGGCGGCGGCGAGGCAACCGCCATGGCCGTGGAACTGGCCGCGTAATCAGAACCGGAGAACAACACGTGTCGAATCAGCGCATCGGCTTCATCGGCGTTGGCCTCATGGGCCACGGCATGGCCAAGAACCTGCTGCTCAAGGGCTTCGCGGTGAGCGTCCTCGGCCATCGCAATCGCGCGCCCGTGGAGGACCTGGTGTCGCGCGGCGCGCGCGAGGCCCGCGACGTGGCCGACGTGGTGCAGTCCTCGGACATCGTGTTCCTGTGCGTGACCGGCACCCCGGAGGTTGAGGACCTGATGCACCGTCCCGGCGGGGTGCTGGCGTCGGCGCGCGCCGGGCAGATCGTGGTGGACACTTCCACCAGCCAGCCGGCCTCCACGCTGCGCCTCGCCGAAGAGGCCCGGGCCAAGGGCGTGCGCTTCGTGGACGCGCCACTCGCCCGCACGCCCGTGGAGGCCGAGGAGGGCCGCCTCAACAGCTTCGTGGGCGCTGACCCGCAGACCTTCGCCGAACTGCGCCCGGCGCTGGCGGCCTACAGCGAAAACATCTTCCACATGGGCGAAGTGGGCGCGGGCCACAAGATCAAGCTGCTCAACAACGCCATGGGCATCGGCATCGCGGCGCTCACCAGCGAGATGCTGGCGGCCTGCGCCAAGCTGGGTGTGGACTGGCAGAAGTTTTTCGAAGTGGTGGCCGGCGGACCGCTCAACAACGTCATGTTCCAGCGCATCGCCGGGGGCGCCGCGGAGGGCGATCTCGACCGCATGAAGTTCACCGTGCGCAATGCCGCCAAGGACCTGGGCTACTACACCCAGATGGCCGCCGAGGCCGGGGTGGCGGGCACGCTGGCCCCGGCGGTGCTGCAGACGCTGCTGCAGACCATGGGCCGCGGCTACGGCGACCAGTTCCTGGCCCACATGGTCAAGGGGCTGCTCGAGGTCAACGGCGTGCCCATGCCGGTGGCCGGGCAGCGCCGCTGAGTCCGCCGATGGCGCGGAACCCAGAGGCTCAGCCGCGATGACGCTGGCGCGCGTGTGCGTGTTCTGCGGCTCGGCACCAGGCCGCGATCCGCGCTACGTCGAGGCAGCCCGCGGCTTTGGCGCGCTACTCGCCCGGCAGGGCGTCGAGGTGGTCACCGGCGGCGGCCGCGTCGGCATGATGGGAGCGGTGGCCGAGGGCGCGCTGGGCGCTGGCGGACGCGTCATCGGCGTGATCCCGGGGCTGCTCATGGAGCGCGAGAAGGCCCACCCGGGCCTGAGCGAGCGCAGCGTCACCGCCTCCATGCACGAGCGCAAGCAGCGCATGGCAGCCCTGTCGGGGGCCTTCGTGGCCCTGCCGGGCGCCTTCGGCACATTCGAGGAACTGTGCGAGATGGTCACCTGGACCCAGCTTGGTATCCATCAGAAGCCCCTCGGACTGCTGGACGTGCTGGGTTACTGGCGTGCGCTGCTGGCGCTGTTCGATCACGCCGTAGGCGAGGGCTTTCTGACGCCGGAGAACCGCGCGCTGGTGCTCTCGCACGCCGACGGGCAGGCGCTGCTCGACGCCCTGGCCCGCGCCCATCCCGCCCGCCCGGCGGCCCCGCTGGCGCCGGAGAACGCATAATTCGCATTTTTGGAGAGACCGCCATGCCCATCACCAAGGGAGTCAAGCAGCTTGTAGCCGAGGCGCGGGCTCGGGTACGCACCCTGAGCGTCGCCGAGGCGCTCGCCAGGCACGCCGACCCCAACGTGCTGTTCGTGGACATCCGCGACGTGCGCGAACTGGAGCGTGACGGCATGATTCCGGGCGCCTTCCACGCCCCGCGCGGCATGCTCGAGTTCTGGGTCGATCCCGACAGCCCCTACTACAAGCCGGAGTTCGGCAGCGGCAAGGAATTCGTCTTCTATTGCGCCTCGGCCTGGCGCTCTTCGCTGGCCACGGCGGCGGTGCAGGACATGGGGCTTGCGCCCGTGTGTCACATCGACGGCGGGTTCACCGCCTGGAAGCAGGCCGGCGGGCCGGTGGTGCCGCGCCCCGAAAAGCACGGCTGAGATCTCTGCAGGCGCAACCCGTGGGCGCGATCCACTCCCGCATCAACCCCCGCAGCGACGCTTTCCGCGCCAGCCAGGAACTGATGCGCTCGCTGGTGGAGGACCTCCGCCTCCAGGTTTCGCGCGTGGCCGAGGGCGGCGGCGCGGCGGCGCGCGACAAGCACGTGGCGCGCGGCAAGCTGCTGCCGCGCGAGCGGGTGCGCACCCTGCTGGACACGGGCTCGCCGTTCCTGGAGCTCTCGCAGCTCGCCGCCCACGGGCTGTACGGCGGCGAATCGCCGGGCGCGGGCATCATCACCGGCATCGGCCGCGTGGCGGGCCGCGAGTGCGTGATCGTGGCCAACGACGCCACGGTAAAGGGGGGCACCTACTATCCCATGACCGTGAAGAAGCACCTGCGCGCCCAGGAGATCGCCTCGCAGAACCGCCTGCCCTGCATCTACCTGGTGGACTCGGGCGGCGCCAACCTGCCCAACCAGGACGACGTCTTCCCCGACCGCGACCACTTTGGCCGCATCTTCTACAACCAGGCCAACATGTCCGCCGCGGGCATCCCCCAGGTGGCGGTGGTGATGGGCTCCTGCACCGCCGGCGGCGCTTACGTGCCCGCCATGAGCGACGAGTCGGTCATCGTGCGCAACCAGGGCACCATCTTCCTCGGCGGCCCGCCGCTGGTGAAGGCCGCCACGGGCGAGGTGGTGAGCGCCGAGGACCTGGGCGGCGCGGAGGTGCATACGCGCGTGTCGGGCGTGGCCGATCATTACGCCCTAGACGACCGGCACGCGCTGCAGATCGCCCGGGGCATCGTGGGCCACCTCAACCACGTCAAGCGCGTGGGCATCCACGTGGCCGAGCCCGCGGCGCCGCTCTACGACTCGGCCGAGCTGCACGGCGTCATTCCCACCGATCCGCGCAAGCCCTTCGACGTGCGCGAGATCATCGCCCGCATCGTGGACGGCTCGGTGCTGGACGAGTTCAAGCAGAACTACGGCGCCACGCTGGTGTGCGGCTTCGCGCGCATCTTCGGGTATCCTGTTGGCATCGTCGCGAACAACGGCATCCTGTTCTCCGAATCGGCGCTCAAGGGCGCCCACTTCATCGAGTTGTGCGCCCAGCGCGGCATACCCCTGGTGTTCCTGCAGAACATCACCGGCTTCATGGTGGGCCGTAAGTACGAATCCGGCGGCATCGCCAGCGACGGCGCCAAAATGGTGACCGCGGTGGCCTGCGCCAGGGTGCCCAAGTTCACGGTGATCATCGGCGGCAGCTTCGGCGCCGGCAATTACGGCATGTGCGGCCGCGCCTACAGCCCCAGATTTCTGTGGATGTGGCCCAACGCGCGTATCTCCGTGATGGGCGGCGAGCAGGCGGCCAGCGTGCTCGCCACGGTCAAGCGCGACGGCATCGAGGCCAGGGGCGGTCAATGGAGTGCGCAGGAGGAAGAGAGCTTCAAGGCTCCCATTCGCGCCCAGTACGAAACGCAGGGCCATCCCTACTACGCCAGCGCGCGGCTGTGGGACGATGGCGTGATCGATCCCGCCGACACCCGGCGGGTGCTGGGGCTGGGAATATCCGCGGCGCTCAACGCGCCGCTGGAGGAGACGCGGTTCGGCGTGTTCCGGATGTGAGGCCGGGGCAGGGTTTCATTGGTTGGGGGTGAAGCAACGCGATGGTTGACAAGAAACCGGAGTCGAAGGGACGGCCCTCTGTCGAGGTGGACGTGGTTACGCTGAAGAATATCGGGCCCCAGTCGGCCAAGTGGCTGGCGGCGGTGGGCATTCGCACCAAGAAAGACCTGGAGGACGTGGGCGCCGTGAACGCTTTCCGTCTGATGCGCAGCCAGGGCTACAACGTCACGCCCGTGATGCTCTACGCCCTTCAGGGCGCGCTCATGGACCTGCACTGGAACCGCCTGCCGGGCAAGCTCAAGGACGACCTGCGCGCCCGCGCCCGCGCTGATGAACAGCCCCGCTGAGGCGCGCCTTCGCACGTCGGTCCAGGGTGCCGTGGCCACGGTGCTCATGGACCGGGCCGACGTGCACAACGCCTTCGACCCCGAGCTGATCGCCGGCCTGTCGGAAACCTTCCTGCGCCTGGACGCCGACCCCGCCGTGCGGGTGGTGGTGCTGGCGGCCAGCGGGCGCAGCTTCTCGGCAGGCGCCGACCTGAACTGGATGAAGCGCATGGCGACCTACTCCGGCGAGGAGAACGTGGCCGACGCCCGCGCCCTGGCCCGGCTGATGCGCGTCATCGACCACCTCTCCAAGCCCGTCATTGCCCGCGTGCAGGGCGCCGCCTTCGGCGGCGGCGGCGGGCTGGTGGCCTGCTGCGACATGGCCGTGGCGGCCCGGGAGGCGGTATTCTGTCTGTCCGAGGTGCGCCTGGGGCTGATCCCCGCCGTGAGCAGCCCCTACGTGGTGCGCGCCATGGGCTCCCGCGCCGCGCGCCGCTATTTCCTCACTGCCGAGCGCTTCGGCGCCGATGAGGCCCACCGCCTGGGTCTGGTGCACCAGGTGGTGGACGCCGAGGGGCTGGGCGCCGCCGTGGCCGCCCTGGCGGATCACCTGCTCAAGGGCGGGCCCGTGGCCCTGGCCAGCGCCAAGGACCTGATCGCCGCGGTGTCCGACCGCCCGCTCGACGACGCGGTGATCGAGGACACGGCACGGCGCATCGCCGCCCAGCGTGCCGGCGCCGAGGGTCAGGAGGGCGTGGCCGCTTTCCTCGAAAAACGTCCGCCGGGCTGGATTTCCTGATGTTCGACGTGCTGCTCATCGCCAACCGCGGCGAAATTGCCTGCCGCGTGGCGCGCACCGCGCGCCGCCTGGGCATGCGCACCGTGGCGGTTTATTCCGAGGCCGACGCCCGGGCGCTGCACGTGTCCCTGTGCGACGAGGCCCACCTGATTGGTCCGGCGCCGGCGCGCGACAGCTACCTTCGGGCCGAGCGCATCCTCGAGGTGGCGCGGCGCAGCGGCGCCCAGGCCATCCACCCGGGCTACGGCTTCCTGTCCGAGAACGAGGATTTCGCCGAAGCCTGCGCGGCCGCCGGCGTGGCGTTCGTGGGCCCGCCGCCCGGCGCCATCCGCGCCATGGGCTCCAAGAGCGCCGCCAAGGCCCTCATGGAACAGGCCGGCGTGCCGCTGGTGCCCGGCTATCACGGCGAAGACCAGGATCCGACGCTGCTCGCCCGCGAGGCTGACCGCATCGGCTACCCCGTGCTCATCAAGGCCTCCGCTGGCGGCGGCGGCAAGGGTATGCGCATCGTGCGCGAAGCCGCCGGTTTCGCCGAGGCGCTGGCCTCTGCGCGGCGCGAGGCGCTGTCTTCCTTCGGCGACGACCGCGTGTTGGTGGAGCGCTACCTCACCCGGCCCCGCCACATCGAGCTGCAGGTCTTCGCCGACCGCCACGGCAACTGCATCCATCTGTTCGAGCGCGACTGCTCGGTGCAACGGCGCCACCAGAAGGTGCTGGAGGAAGCCCCCGCGCCGGGGATGACGGCCCAGCGCCGCCGCCAGATGGGCTCGGCGGCCGTGGCTGCCGCCCGCGCCGTGGGCTACGAGGGCGCCGGCACCGTGGAATTCATCGCCGAGGGCACCGGCGAGTTCTTCTTCATGGAGATGAACACCCGCCTGCAGGTGGAGCATCCGGTCACGGAAATGGTCACCGGCCTCGACCTGGTGGAGTGGCAGTTGCGGGTGGCCGCCGGCGAGCCGCTGCCGTTGGCCCAGGAGCAGGTGCAGATCAGCGGCCACGCCATCGAGGCGCGCGTCTACGCCGAAGACCCGGCGCGCAGCTTCGTACCCTCCATCGGCCGGCTGGTGCACCTGTGCGAGCCCGCCGCCTCGGAGCACGTGCGCGTGGACACGGGCGTGCGCGAAGGCGACGAGATCGGCGTGCACTACGACCCCATGATCGCCAAGCTCATCTGCTGGGATGCCGATCGCGGCGCGGCGCTTCGCCGGCTGCGGCAGGCCCTGGCCGAATACCGCGTGGCGGGCGTGGCCAGCAACCTGGAATTCCTCTCCAGCGTCACGGCGCACCGCGCCTTCGCCAAGGCCCACGAAGAACCCGGGCTGCTGGACACCGGCCTCATCGAGCGCCACGCCGCCGAACTGTTCCCCGACCCCGCTCCCGCGCCTGACCCGGTGCTGGCGGTGGCGGCGCTGTTCCTCATGCGCGAGGCCGAGGCCCGCGCCCGCGCCGTGGCCGCGCGCTCGGGAGATCCGCACTCGCCCTGGCACGCCACCGACGGCTGGCGCATGAACGAGGACAACCACCACGTGCTGCGCTTCCGGGACGGCGAGCGCGCCGTGGCCGTGACGGCCCACTACCGCGACGGCGGATATGCCCTCGACCTGCCCGGCGGCACTGTGTCGGCCAGCGCAGCCGAGGGGCCCGGCGGCGGCCTGGTGGTGCACCTGGACGGCGCCCGAAGTCTCGCCCACGTGGTGCGCAGGGGCGATGCGTTCACCGTGTTCGCCTTCGGCCGCAGCCACCACCTGGAGCTCGACGCCGCCCGCACGGCCGAGGACGACGACACCGGCGGCAGCCTCGCGGCGCCCATGCCGGGCTCGGTGGTGGAGGTGCTTGTGCAGCCGGGCGCCGCGGTGGAGAAGGGCGCCGCGCTCATGATCCTCGAAGCCATGAAGATGGAGCACACCATCCGCGCGCCGTCGGCCGGCACCGTGAAGGCAGTGTTCTTCGCCAGGGGCGACCAGGTGGCGGAGGGCGTGAGCCTGCTGGATTTCGAGGCGGCGTCCTGAAGCCGCCGGGCCGCGCGCCTGCAAGCCCCTCCCGGCCACGGAGCCCCCCATGAAGCATCCCGCCCGCGTGCGCATCGTCGAAGTGGGGCCGCGCGACGGCCTGCAGAACGAGGCCGGCAACGTGCCCACCGCCGTGAAGGTGGAACTGATCCACCGCCTCGCCGCCGCCGGCCTGCCCGCCGTGGAGGCCACCAGCTTCGTCTCGCCCAAGTGGGTGCCCCAGATGGCCGACGCCGCCGAGGTGATGGCCGCGCTGGCGCGCCGCTCTGGCACGAGCTATCCCGTGCTGGTGCCAAACCTCAAGGGGCTGGAAGGCGCCCTGGCGGCCGGCGCCCAGGAGGTGGCCGTGTTCGCCGCCGCCTCCGAATCTTTCTCCCGGCGCAACATCAACTGCAGCATCGATGAATCGCTGGCGCGCTTCCAGCCCGTGTGCGCCCAGGCCCTGGCGGCGGGCGTGAAGGTACGCGGCTACGTCTCGTGCGTGCTGGGCTGCCCCTACGAGGGCGACGTGGCCCCCGAAGCGGTGGCGCGTGTGTCCGCGCGCCTCTCGGAGATGGGCTGCTACGAGGTTTCGCTGGGCGACACCATCGGCGTGGGCACGGCCGACCGCACCCAGCGCATGGTGGAGGCCGTGGCCCGGCACGTGCCGGTAGAGCGCCTGGCCGGCCACTTCCATGACACCTACGGCCAGGCGCTGGCCAACATCCTGGCAGCCATGGATATGGGCGTGGCCACCTTCGACAGCTCCGTGGCGGGCCTTGGCGGTTGCCCCTACGCCAAGGGCGCCACCGGTAACGTGGCCACCGAGGATGTGCTCTACCTGCTGCACGGCCTCACGGTGCACACCGGCGTGGACCTGGACGCCGTGGTGGACGCGGGCACCTTCATCTGCGAGGCCATCGGCCGTGCCAATGCTTCGCGCGCCGGGCGGGCCATGGCGGCGAAGCGGGGGCGGGTGGGGGCTTGAGGGGAGCTTGCTCGTGGGTGGAGAGTGGTAGTCTGGGAGCGGCGGAGGGGGGGTGGCTGC
>DAIPHN010000068.1:0-227 GCA_036771335.1 Burkholderiales bacterium | reverse complement strand
CATCCAAGAAAGCATGGGAGATGCAAGTGCACGCCGAAGAGGTATAAGGCAGAGCGAGAGCAAAGAAGGCTTACGTACATGGTCGTACCCTGGTCAAAAGGGGCATCTTTCTGAAGGAATTTCTTACCTGCATGAGTCCGCGGCCGCTTTCCCACATATCAAGACTTATGAAGTGCGTGGGGACACTCTGCTCAAAATGGGCGATACCCTCGCCGCCATCATGTAGT
>DAIPHN010000067.1:0-15364 GCA_036771335.1 Burkholderiales bacterium | reverse complement strand
GTGGCGCAGATCGGCTACGGATTTCGCTTCCAGGTGGGTGGCGACGGACATGCGCTGGCTTCCTTCAGACAATCGGCTCGGTGTTGAACAGTTCCAGATCTGTGGCCAGATTGGTGACGGCGTCGCCGAACCGCTCCGCCAACAGGCGGCCCAGGGCGCGCGCATCCTGGGACTCGATAACCTCGGCCACCACGCACGCTGCCGGGCGCGGCTGCGAGAACAGCATCACCTCCCGGCAGCGCACGCCGAACACCTGGCCGGTGAACTCATTTTCGTCACTGCACAGGAAGGCCGTCAACCGCGCCACGTGACTGGCGGGAACAGTCAGCGCGCGCGCCTTGTACTGCGCCTGCGCGTCGTTCGACGGGACAATGGAGTCGGTGACCCGTGTGGCGGCGAAGGGGGCGATGGCGTTACAGGTGATGCCGGCGCGCGACAGGTCCATGGCGGCCACCCGGGTCAGCCCGACCAGCCCAGCCTTGGCGGCGGCGTAGGCTGCTTGCCCAAGGTTGCCCACCAGCCCGGCGGTGGAGACCATAGTGACGATGCGGCCCGGCGCGCGACCGGCACGGGCCTGTTCGCGCAACACCGCGGATGCCGCAGCCAGCAAAGCGAAGGGTGCATGCAGGTCCACCGCGAGCACCCTCTCCCAATCGGCACGCGGCGTCTTGAACAGGAAGCCGTCGCGCAGCACCGCCGCATTGCTGACCACCAGGTCGAGGGCGCCAAAGCGTTCCACCGCGGCGGCCACGGCCGCCTCGGGCGCACCGGGCTCGGCCAGATCGCGGCCGAAGGCGGCGGCGCCCTCGCCCAGGGAGTCAGCGGCCGACTGCGCCGCGGACGGATCTTCGGGGGTGCCGTCCATGGCCAGGCCGGCATCGGCGATCATGACGCGGGCCCCCAGGCGATGCAGTTCTTCGGCCACGGCCCGCCCGATGCCTCGCGCACCACCGGTGACCAGCGCCACACGCTCCTCCAGAAGACGGGGTGCAGGCATTTCAGGCCGCCTCGCGGACCGGAGGCGCGCCGGTGAAGGCGTCGCAGTGGATGTGGCGCGCCGACACGCCCTTGAGGCGCAGCAGCCTTACCGCGGCTTCCACCATGGCGGGCGGGCCAGCCACATAGGCGACGAAATCGGCCAGCGACGCGAAATCGGTCGCTACGGCATCCGTCACCATCCCGGTGCGGCGCGCTGTGGACCCATCCGGCTCGGAAAGGACCACGTGCAGGCGCGACTCGGCGCAGGCGCCGAGGAAACTCTGCAGTTCGGCCTCTCCGTAGACGTCGCGCTCGGTGCGCACGCCTACATATACGTGCAGCGGTGCGCACGCACCCTCCATGTGCCGTGCCGACAGGATGGCACGCATGGGCGCGATGCCGCTGCCGCCGGCGATGGCGATCACCGGCACGTCCTGGGCGCGACGCAAGTAGGCATGGCCATAGGGACCGCTCAAGCGGACCGGATCGCCGACCGCCAGGCGCTCACCGATGGATGCGCTCACTCCGGAGACGGATTCGCGCACGTGGAACTCGAGCAGCGGCTCGTCGGGACGGCTGGCGATGGAATAGGGGCGCGCGCGGCCCGGGGCAAAGGGAAACTCCAGGGCGGCGTACTGTCCGGGGCTGAAATCGAAGGGTCCGCCGGCGACGACGCGCAGCCGCAACCGCCAGGTGTCGGGCGTGAGCCGGTCGAGCGACTCCGCGAGGCAGGACAGCACCCTGGAGGGGTGAACAAAAAACTCCTCCTCGGGCAGCTTGCGCACAGTGATGTCGCTCCACACCTGGCTGCGGCAGGCGAGCACCAGCCCGCGGGCACGCTCGGAAGGGGCCAGCGCGTGCTCGGAGTATTCCAGCTCGGTTACCTCGCCGCTCACCAGCTCGCACTTGCAGCTGCCGCAGTTGCCCGCCTGGCAGCTGTAGCCGAACCCGACGCCGGCCATGAGCAAGGCGTCAAGAACAGTGTCGCCATCTTCCGCGGGGGCTTGGTCGGAGCTACCGTCGATGGAGATGATGTGGCTCAAGGGCGCGTGAAAGAGGGCTAGTCGAGGAGAGTTCCCGTGTCATCTTGCCTTGGCGCGCCCGCGAAGTTTGAGGCGTCGTGTCTGCGATGGGTACCGCCAGGGCGAGGCACGGCGGCCAAAGCCGGCGCAGTATCGGGAGGGGATGGTTGGATGTCAAACAATATGCCCGGAACCCCTTCCTGTCGAAACCGGCTTGGCGCGGCCGTCGGGCCGCGCGCCGAGGCGCCCCCATGCCTGGGCATGCAGGCGGGCCTAGCGTGGCGGGATATTACGTGCGCATTGCGCGGCTTGCGATGCTCGCGGGTCTCGACGAGGCTCGTCGCGCCGCCGGGTTGCGGGCCGGCAAGCGGGATTTGCCGATTGCGCTGCTATCGGGCATCTTTACCGGCCGTCGCTTACCTATTCCGAACATTCATGCGCCGCAAGATCCTCAAGGAGCGCGCAGCCAAGGCGGGCAAGGCGCCGGGCACTCTCATCTACGTGGGCGAACCGCACGCGGCCGCCTCCCGCATTTCGCTCATTGACTACGACGAAACGCGCATCACCGAGCGCACCCTCGCCAGCGCCGACGAGATACGGCCCTTCACCGAGCAGAACACAGTGACCTGGCTCAACGTGGACGAGGTGCACGAGCCCGGCCTGATTGCGGCCTTCGGCAAGGTGCTCGGCTTCCACCCGCTCATGCAGGAGGACCTGCTCAACACCGACCAGCGTCCAAAGGTGGAGGACCACGGAGACCACATCTACGTGGTGCTGAAGATGCTCGAGTGGAAGCCCGATACCCAGGGCACCGACGGGTCCATCGACATCGAACAGCTCTCGCTGGTGGTTGGATCCAACTACGTCATCACCTTCCAGGAGCGCGCCGGAGACTTCTTCGACCCCATCCGGGCGCGCATCCGCGAGTCTGTGGGCCGAGCTCGCAAGATGGGCGCGGACTATCTCGCGTACTCGCTGCTGGATGTGGTGGTGGACCACTACTTCACGGTGATCGAAAAGCTCGGCGATCGCATCGAGCGTCTCGAAGACGAAGTCACCGGCCGCCAGGCCCGCGACACGCTGGCGCGCATCCAGGCGATCAAGCGCGAGGTTCTGTTCGTGCGCAAGGCTGTATGGCCGCTGCGCGAAGTGGTGGCCAGCCTTCGCCATCTGGATACGCACCTGATTGCCAAGAGCACTCAGGTCTTCCTGCGCGACCTGCAGGATCACGTGGTTCAGGCCGTGGAAGGCGTGGATACATGTCAGGATCTGGCTGCCGACCTGCTGGACGCCCACCTGTCGGTGATCGGAAACCGCACCAACACGGTCATGAAGGTGCTGGCGGTCTTCTCGGCGGTGTTCATGCCGCTCACGTTTGTCACCGGCATCTTCGGCATGAACTTCCGCCACATGCCGCCGCTGGAATGGGAATGGGGGTTTGCGGCCACGCTGGCGGGCATGGCGACCATGGCGGCCGCCATGGTGGCCTTCTTCGTGGCCCGTCGCTGGCTCTAGCGCGCCAGAGGCCTTCAGTCAGTCGCATCGGGACGCTGGCGGGCCCGCTTGCGCTCCCCCTGGTGGCGCTTCTCCGACACCCTCCGTTGCTGCGCCGCAATACCAGGCCGCGTGGGCACACGGGGGGCGCGAGGCACCGCGGCGCGCCGGATCAGGTCCACAAGGCGGGCGATGGCCTCCTGGCGGTGGCGCCATTGCTGCCGGTGGACTCGGGCGGCGATCAGGATCACGCCAGCGCCGCTGGCTCGGCCGCCTGCCAGGCGAAGCAGGCGCGCCCGCACCTCCGGCGACAGCGACGGCGAGCGAGCTGCGTCGAAGCGCAGCTCCACCGCCGAAGACACCTTGTTGACGTTCTGGCCTCCGGGGCCGGAGGCGCGCACGAAGCGCATTTCCAGTTCCGACTCATCGATGCTGATGCGGGGCGTAATGGATATGGATCCCATGGTAAGGCTCCTACTCGTGTCTGGCTGTACAAAGCGCGATTGGTCAGGGGGTTGGGCGCCGGATACCCCGTTGCAAAGGCTCGGGACTGGGGATACATTCCCTTCGCTTCTCGAACAACGCGCGCCCTTCTGGCTGTGCCTCTTTCCCTTGGGGTCGAAACGGCGTGCGCGGGGGCCAAACGGGCATTTCGCCCAGTTCACCCAACAACATCGGGAGAGAGTCATGAAACGATGGAGCACCCAAATGACCGGCGCGGCCAAGGCCTTGTCGGCGGCAGCCTTTCTGGGCGCGTCGCTGTCGGCCGGCGCGGTCGACTGGGATCGTCTGCAAAATGCGGACAAGGATCCCAACAACTGGCTGATGTACCACGGGGCGTTCAACTCGTACCACTACAGCGACCTGGGTCAGATCAACGCGACCAACGTGAAGAACCTGCGCCTGGCGTGGCTGCACACCCCCAGCGCGAGCAAGCGCGGCGTGCAGTCCTTCCCTCTCGCGGTGGACGGCACTCTGTACTACACGTCCGCATCCGGTCAGGTCTGGGCGCTTGATGGTGCCACCGGTGAAATGAAGTGGCGTTATCAGGCCAAGCTCGACCAGGAGCGTTCCGAAGGCACGTTCTACAACCCCTACAACCGCGGCCTCGCTATCGCCCACGGCAAGGTGTACATGGGTACCACCGACGGACGCATGATCGCCTTGGACATGAACACCGGCAAGGTGGTCTGGGACAAGATGATCCTTACCGTCGAGGGTGGTAACAAGGGCTTTACTGGAGCCCCGCTCGCGGTCAAGGACATGATCGTCATCGGCTCCAACGGCGGCGAACTGTCCGGCTGCTGCGGTCCGATCTTCGCGGTGGATGCGAAGACCGGCGAAGTGCGCTGGCAATTCGACACCATCGGCGGCGACGAGCGTTCCAAGGCCTCCTGGGGCAACGACTCCTGGAAGACCGGTGGCGGCGGCGGCTGGATGACCGGCACGTTCGATGCGGCCACCAACTCCATTTGGTGGGGCACTGCCAACCCGGCGCCTGACTACGACTGGGGTGGTGAGAACTGGAAGACCGACGGTGCCCGCCCGGGCGACAACCTCTACAGCTCCTCCGTAGTGGTGCTCAACGCCGACACGGGCGAACTGAAGTCGTGGTTCCAGGAAATGCCGCACGACGCCTGGGATTTCGACTCCGCCGTGGGCGAGTTCATGATCATGGAACGGGGCGGCAAGCGTTATGTGATGCACCCCAACAAGGGCGGCATCATCTTTGTCTATAACGCCGATCCTTCCAACGCGCCCCTGAAGGTCGAAAACGCCTACATGATCGGGAAGACCTTCAACTACATCAAGGGTGTCGACGCCAAGACCGGCCAGTTGATCGGCCGTCGCGAGCTGCCCGAAGGCAAGCACACCAACGTGTGCCCCGCCATCGACGGCGCGATCTCCTGGAACACGGGTGCCTACAACCCGAACACCGGCCTGCTCTACAAGGTCGGCCAGGAGTGGTGCTTCGACATCGAAGTGGTCAAGGCCGATCCGCCCCCGGCGTTCTCTGGCCAGACCTATTTCGGCGCTAGCTGGACTTCCACCCACCCCGAAGGCCGTAAGGCGTTCGGCCACGTGTCGGCGCGCGATCCGCTCACCGGCAAGGTCAAGTGGGAGAAGGAGTACAAGTACCCGCCGCTCGCCAGCCTGCTCTCCACCAAGGGCAATCTGGTGTTCGTGCCGGGCGCCGATGGCCGCTTCGAGGCTCTCGATGCGCGCACTGGTGCCAAGTTGTGGGAGCACAACAATGGCATCGGCCATCACGGCGGCGTCATAACCTACACGGCCAAGGGCAAGCAGTATGTCGCGGTTGTGACGGGCTGGGGTAGCCACGTGTCGGGCAACTATTGCCCGCTGTTCGGCGAGCCCTTCTGCAGCATGCCCACCGACAACGGCCAGCTGCTTGTGTTCGCACTGCCCTGACGGCAGGTCTTGCGTGCGGGCCCGCTGGTACAGGGGCCTGCCGCCAAGCGGCATGGGGAAGTGCTGCTGGGGCGGGGGAGCGATCCCCCGCCCTTTTTCATAGAATGCGGCTTTTGGGAGAAAGAACAATGAACGTTGCTGTTTCGACACTGCGCGCGAGCATTATCGCTCTGGCCGCTATCATGCTGTGCCCTCTTGGTCCCGTGCGCGCCGCTGAAGAGGCACCTCCCGCGAACGCAGCCCCCGCTGCCGACACCGACACGCCCGCCGGCGCTGCTGCGAAGCCGAAGGTCGATGTGCGCAAGCTGTTCGCCATGAATTGCAGTTGGTGCCACGATGGGTACGGTTTGCACGCTGGGAAAGGACCCAAGCTCGCCGGCACCGCCCTTACAGCAGCGCAGGTATATCAGCGCATCGCGAAAGGAAAGTCAGGCGCCATGCCCGGCTACGAAAAGACGCTCAAGCCTGAGCAGATTGAGGCATTCGTCGAGTACATCAAGGGGCTCAAGGATCCCGACAGCTGAAGCGGGATAGCCGCGGCGAAGGAACTGGCTTCGCCGCTGACATACCTCAGCGAGCCGCCGACGGGACGGGGATGCGATTCAGCTCGAACCGGACATTGAATCCAGCGTAACGGCAGAATCCGCGGGCTCTCGCGCCATCGGATGACACCGGCATCTGACAGGTCAGCAGTTTGCCGTCAGCGCCGAGTGCACGGAAACTGAGCTGTCCGGCCTGAAGCTCCAGATCTCTGACCGCCACCGGGTCCCCGCCGAAATGCTCATTGTTGGTGAGCGTCAGAGTGCCACCGTCGCCCCCCAACTTGAGAACGGCGATACCGCTGGTCATGCCGAGGTACCAGGGACCATGCCACAGCGCAACTTGCGACGCGGCCTCATCAGCAAAGACCTGGGCCGACCACCCGATGAGGACCAATACCGCGAGCACAAATGCCCGCGCGCCTGGCCAGCGCCTAGCCGTCATGACAGTGCATCCGCGAGGATGTTGCGACTCCAGGCTTCGGCGTAGCGACCCTCCAGTTCATTTGGAGCAACCGACAGCCCGCCACTTCCAGGAACCACCAGCATGGTCTTCTTATCGGCATCGTAACGGTGCACCGACGCGATGTGGATGACGTCGGCACCGGTGACGAAGCTGTAGCACGTATTGTTGACCACGGGCTCCGGATTGAGCCGCCCGCCGTGCAGCAGTTCAACGAGAGCAGCGGCGCATACCTTCGCCTGCTGATTGGCCATGTGGGCCGACTTTGGCATGAGCGGTGCCGCGAGGATCGCGTCGCCTAGCACGTGCACGCCCGGCGCCACGGTGGATTCATAGGTGAGGAAATCCACTGCGCACCAGCGTCCGTTGGTGGTGATCAGCCCGGCGCGCTCGGCAACGAGCCCCGCCTTCATGGGCGGGACCACATTCAGAACATCGGCCTTGACTTCGTCGAACTGCAGCTTCGCCGTAAGCGTGGCCACATCCACATCCACAAGCTCGCTGTTGGGCACATGCTCCACCATGCCCGGATAGATCTCGTTCCAAGCCGCCTTGAACAACAGCTCCTTGGAGACAACCTTGTCGTTGGCATCGAGAATGATTACCTTGGACCGTGGCTTGTGGCGCGACAAGTACCACGCCACCTGGCAGGCTCTCTCGTAAGGCCCGGGCGGGCAGCGATAGGGCGCCTTTGGAACCGTGAGGACGAACACGCCGCCGTTGGGCATTGCCTCGAGCTGGCGCCGCAACGCCACCGTCTGGGGGCCCGCCTTCCATGCATGCAGCACTGCCTCGCGGGCCGACTCCTCGCGCAGCCCAGCAATAGCGCCGTAGTCCAGGTCCACGCCGGGCGCCATCACCAGGCGGTCGTACCCGATCTGTCGGTCTCCCGCCAGAAAAACGCGGCGCGCGGCAGGGTCGATGCCGGTGACTTCGCCCCGCACCACCTCCACACCATAGCGAACGAGACCGCCGTAACCCCGCGTGAGGTCGGAGAGCTCGGCCATACCGGCCAGCACGCGGTTGGACATCGGGCAGGACACGAGGTCCGCATTGCGCTCCACCAGAGTCACACGGATGTCTGGGCTCCACAGGCGCAGGTACTTCGCCGCCGTAGCGCCAGCGAATCCGCCACCGACCACCACCACATGTCCCGCTGAGGCACGGGCGGGTGCGACGCCTGCCAGAGCGCCGACCGCTAGTGCGCCCGCAGTACCTAGAAAACTTCTTCGATTGATGGGCATGACTGCCCCCCCTTTGCAGTTCGCCCTAGCGCACTCTCTGCGACGCGAAGTAGTCCGCAATCAACTCGGTCTGCGCTGTTGTGTAGCCCTTCGCATGCTGGTGCATGATGGTCGCCGCCCGCGAGCCGTCCCGGAATTCGTTCATGGCGTTGAGGAGGTAGGACCTGTCGAGTCCGGCGAGGGAGGGCATGCCGCCCTCGCTACGGCCTTGGGTGCCGTGACAGCCTGTGCAGTTGGCGGCCAGATAGCGGCCGGGATGTTTGTCGGCAGCCTGCGTACCACCGGAGAGCAGCGCGCTCGCAAAGACGGCGAAACATGCAAGTGACCGGATCATCTTGGTCTCCTCCGTTGGGAAACTCAGTGTAGCAAACCGCTGGAGCCGGAAAATCCGCCGGGAAGACCAGGTGGACTTTCGCGGCTGCCCTGCACCCAATGCGTCAGGCGACGCTCGGCTCTTCCTGTTCCCGCCTGGCGGCGGAGGGTGGGGGGGGAGGCGTCTCGAAGGACAGCTTCACCTTCTCGTCGTCCCCAATGTCCACGGTCACCTTGCCACCATTGGCGAGACGACCGAACAGCAGCTCGTCCGCCAACGCTCTACGGATGGTGTCCTGGATGAGGCGCGACATGGGGCGTGCACCCATGAGCGGATCGAAACCGCTCCGGGAAAGCCAGTCCTTCAGCGCCGGAGAGAAGCGCACGTCCACCTTCTTCTCGTGCAGTTGCTCCTCAAGCTGCATCAGGAACTTGTCCACCACCCGAAGGATGATCTCGTGGTCGAGCGGCGCGAAGGAGATGGTGGCGTCCAGGCGGTTACGGAACTCCGGCGTGAACAGGCGCTTGATCTCTGCCAGCTCGTCACCCACCTGCTTGGTCGCCGTGAACCCCATGGACGTGCGCGCCAGCGCCTCGGCGCCTGCGTTGGTGGGCATGACGATCACGACGTTACGGAAATCCGCCTTGCGGCCGTTGTTGTCGGTGAGAGTCCCGTGATCCATCACCTGCAACAGGATGTTGAAGATGTCGGGATGCGCCTTCTCGATCTCGTCCAGCAACAGCACCGCGTAGGGGTGCTTCGAAATGGCCTCGGTGAGCAGCCCGCCCTGGTCGAAACCCACATACCCCGGCGGCGCACCGCTCAGGCGCGAAACCGCGTGCCGCTCCATGTACTCGGACATATCGAAGCGGATCAGCTCCACTCCGAGAATGTAGGCCAGCTGCCGCGCCACTTCCGTCTTGCCCACGCCCGTTGGGCCGGAGAACAGGAAAGAGCCGATGGGCTTTTGTGGATTACCCAACCCGCTGCGGGACATCTTGATGGCCGAGGACAGTGCCTCAATGGCCTTGTCCTGCCCGAACACCACCGCCCTGAGATCGCGATCCAGCGTCTTGAGAGCGTTGCGATCGGAGGAGGACACGCTCTGCGCCGGAATGCGGGCGATCTTGGCGATGATCTCTTCGATGTCGTGCTTGTTGATGACCTTGCGCTGCCGGGACTTGGGCAGAATCCGCTGGGCCGCGCCCGCCTCGTCGATCACGTCGATGGCTTTGTCAGGCAGATGACGATCGTTGATGAAACGCGCCGACAATTCCGCGGCCGACGTGAGCGCCGCCTCGGTGTAGCGCACGCCGTGATGGGCCTCGAATCGGGTCTTCAGGCCGCGCAGGATCTGCACGGTCTGGTCGATGGAGGGCTCCACCACGTCGACCTTCTGGAATCGTCGCGACAGGGCGTGATCTTTCTCGAAGATGCCCCGGTACTCGTTGTAGGTGGTGGCACCGATGCACTTTAGCTGGCCCGAGGACAACGCTGGCTTGAGCAGGTTGGAGGCATCGAGTGTGCCGCCCGAGGCCGCCCCGGCGCCGATCAGGGTGTGGATTTCGTCGATGAACAGGATGGCGTTGGGGTTGTCGGTGAGCTGCTTGAGCACCGCCTTGAGGCGCTGCTCGAAATCCCCGCGGTATTTGGTGCCTGCCAGAAGCGCCCCCATGTCCAGGGCGTACACCACCGCATGGGCAAGGATGTCGGGAACCTGCCCCTCGATGACGCGGCGGGCCAGGCCCTCGGCGATAGCGGTCTTGCCAACGCCCGCCTCTCCCACCAGCAGTGGGTTGTTCTTGCGGCGGCGGCACAGGATCTGGCCCACCCGCTCCAGTTCATGATCGCGGCCGATGAGCGGGTCGATTTTTCCCGAGATAGCGAGGGCGTTAAGGTTGAGCGTGTAGGCATCAAGCGCGCCCCCCGCGGCGCCGTCCTGCTCTGTCTCGCTTTCACCATCGCCTTTCGACACCGGGGCGCTGTTCTGCGGCACCTTGCTAATACCGTGGGAGATGAAATTCACGACGTCAAGGCGGGCGACCCCCTTCTGGTGCAGGAAATACACGGCGTGGGAATCCTTCTCCCCGAAGATCGCCACCAGCACGTTGGCGCCCGTGACTTCCTTCTTGCCGGAGGACTGCACGTGCAGGATCGCGCGCTGGATCACTCGCTGAAAACCAAGTGTGGGCTGGGTGTCCACCTCATCGCCAGACACCACGGGCGTGTGCTCGCTGATGAACTCGACCAGTTGCTTGCGCAACTCCTCGATGTTGGCTGCGCAAGCGCGCAAAACCTCGGAGGCCGAGGGATTGTCGAGCATCGCCAAAAGCAGATGCTCGACTGTAATGAACTCGTGGCGCTTCTGCCTGGCCTCCATGAAGGCCATGTGCAGGCTGACCTCAAGCTCCTGGGCGATCATTCAGTTCTCCTCCATGACGCACTGCAGGGGATGCTGGTGCTGCCGCGCGTACGACACGACCTGCTCGACCTTGGTGGCAGCCACGTCCTTGGGGTAGAGGCCGCACACCCCCATTCCTTCTCGATGCACCTTGAGCATGACCTGAGTGGCTTGCTCGCGATTCATTCCAAAGAAGTTTTGCAGCACGCCCACGACGAAATCCATGGGTGTGTAGTCGTCATTGAGCAACAGCACCTTGTAGAGGGGCGGCGGCTTGACTTTCTGACGTTCCACTTCAAGGAGGCCGCCTTCACGCGGCCCCGTTGGCATGTCTCGGCTGCTCACCCGTTGTTCCTGTGGGTCATGACGAATTTTGCGCGTTGCACCGGCTTTTGCAAGGGGCGTTCCACGTTGGTGCAACAATCTCCATGGAACGCCGCGCCGCAAAGCGCCTCAGGCCGTCTGCATGCGCGAAATCATCGCCCTGCCGAATCCGGAGCATGACACCTGGCTCGCCCCGGTCATCAGACGGGCGAAATCGTAGGTGACTGTGCGCGCCGAAATGGCCGACTCCATGGCGCGGATGATGAGGTCCGCTGCCTCGATCCAGCCCATGTGCCTGAGCATCATTTCGGCCGACAGCACCAGCGAACCAGGGTTCACGTAATCCTTGCCGGCGTACTTTGGCGCCGTGCCGTGGGTGGCCTCGAACATGGCCACGGTGTCGCTCAGGTTCGCTCCAGGGGCGATGCCGATTCCGCCCACCTGCGCCGCCAGGGCGTCGGAAATATAGTCGCCATTCAGGTTCAGGGTGGCGATCACGTCGTACTCGTCGGGACGCAGCAGGATCTGCTGCAGGAAAGCGTCTGCGATCACGTCCTTGATGATCATGCCTCCGGGCAGCTTCATCCAAGGGCCGCCGTCGAGCAGCTCGGCGCCGAACTCGCTCTTCGCCAGCGCATAGCCCCAGTCTCGGAAGGCCCCTTCCGTGAACTTCATGATGTTGCCCTTGTGCACCAGAGTGACGGACTTGCGCCCGTTGGCGATGGCGTACTGGATGGCTTTGCGCACTAGCCGCTCGGTGCCCTCGCGGGAGACCGGCTTCACGCCGATGCCCGACGTCTCCGGGAAACGACTCTTCCTCACGCCCATTTCGCGCACCAGGAAATCGATCACCCTGCGGCAAGCTTCGGTCTCGGCCTGCCACTCGATGCCGGCATAGATGTCTTCGGAGTTCTCGCGAAAGATGACCATGTCGGTCTTCTCGGGATTCTTCAACGGGCTGGGCACGCCCGCGAAGTAGCGCACCGGGCGAAGACAGACGTAGAGGTCGAGTTCCTGGCGCAGCGCCACGTTGATGGAGCGGATGCCGCCTCCCACGGGCGTGGTGAGCGGCCCCTTGATGGACACCACGTACTCTCGAGATGCTTCGAGGGTCTCCTCGGGCAGCCAGACGTTTTCGCCGTACACCTTGGTTGACTTCTCTCCGGCAAAGATTTCCATCCAGGAAATCCGCTTGCGTCCGCCGTAGGCCTTGCTCACAGCCGCGTCCACCACCTCCTTCATCACGGGGGTGATGTCCACGCCCGTCCCGTCACCCTCGATGAAGGGCACCACGGGATGGTCGGGCACATCGAGCGTGCCATCGGCACGCACGCTGATCTTCTCGCCAGCGGAGGGAATCTGAATATGCTTGTACATCGAGCACCTGTGACGTTGAATTGATCGAAAAACGGGGCAGACGCTGCGGGCTGCATGGTGCGCGAACCACAGGGCGCATCGACCGCGGGCAGACGCCGAATCTTATCAGGCGCTGGCCCCTTCGCCGCGTGCGGCATGCCGCCAGCAGCCGCTTCGATGGCGGCCCGCACGCGAAGCGGGGGCTGCTACTTGCCCATGGGCGTCGAATGCTGGCGGAGATGCGAGCCGCTTTCGCTCACCAGGGCACTGAGGCGCCGAAACCCATTGTTGCGCAAAAGCTATTACCACTATCCGGAAAACAATAGCGGCGCTGTTCTCCATATAACTGAATAAACAAGGTATTCTTGTCTCCCGTAGAACTTGTTGCAGCGCGACAATCGCGACGTATACTTTCGATGACGCAACCCTCGGTATGGCGATCACCGGCCGGGGGGTCCTGGACGTGGAGCCCAACCAATTCACGTCGCCGGTCCGCCAGATTCGATCTCTGGCCGCCTTCGTAGAACCGGTCCGGCGTCCGACCATCGCGGCAACGCTGGTGTGCGCGGGCCTCGCGCTCTGCCCGTGAGCGGCCGATGGAAAAACCTTCGGCACCGCCCGAATCGACAGGCGCATCACAGACTCGATATGGAGACCCACCCCATGAAGAAGGATAAGGAACAACAGATCGCGCGGATTCGCAAGGACTGGGCGGAGAACCCGCGCTGGAAGGGAATCACCCGACCCTACAGCGCGGAGGACGTGTACCGGCTGCGCGGCTCGCTTCAGATCGAGTACACGCTGGCGCGCCAGGGCGCTGAAAAGCTGTGGAAGTCGCTTCACGATGAGCCGTTCATCAACGCTCTGGGCGCGCTGACCGGCAACCAGGCCCTGCAGCAGGTCAAGGCCGGCCTCAAGGCCATCTACCTGTCTGGCTGGCAAGTGGCTGCCGATGCCAATCTCGCCGGCGAAATGTATCCGGACCAGTCGCTCTATCCTGTCAACAGCGTGCCCGCCATCGTGCGCCGGATCAACGGCACCTTCATGCGCGCCGATCAGGTGCAGCACGCAGAGGGCAAGGGGGAAACCGACTTTTTCGCACCCATCGTGGCCGACGCCGAAGCGGGCTTCGGCGGCGTTCTCAATGCCTTCGAGCTCATGAAGGCCATGATCGACGCTGGCGCGGCAGGGGTTCATTTCGAAGACCAGCTTGCCTCGGCGAAGAAGTGTGGTCACATGGGTGGCAAAGTGCTTGTGCCCAGCCAGGAGGCGGTGCAAAAACTGGTGGCGGCACGCTTGGCGGCCGACATCATGGGCGTGCCCACGCTCGTGTTCGCGCGCACCGACGCGGAGGCGGCGAACCTCATCACCTCGGACATTGACGACAACGACAAGCCTTTCCTCACCGGCCAGCGCACCGCCGAGGGCTTCTACCGGGTCAATAACGGTATCGCCCAGGCAATCGCCCGCGGCCTCGCCTACGCGCCCTATGCGGATCTCATCTGGTGCGAAACCGGCACACCCGACCTGCAGTTCGCGCGCAAATTCGCCGAAGCCATCCACGCGGCGTTCCCCGGCAAGATGCTGGCCTACAACTGCTCACCGTCCTTCAACTGGAAGAAGAACCTGGACGACGCCACCATCGCGCGCTTCCAGCGAGAGCTGGGCGCCATGGGCTACAAGTTCCAGTTCATCACCCTGGCCGGTTTCCACAGCCTGAACTACGGCATGTTCGACCTGGCCTACGGCTACGCCCGCCAGAACATGACGGCCTTCGTGGAACTTCAGCAGAAGGAGTTCGCCGCGGCGGAGCGCGGCTTCACGGCTGTGAAGCACCAGCGCGAGGTAGGGACAGGGTATTTCGACGAGGTCACCCAGGTCATTCAGGCGGGGCAGTCGTCCACCACCGCGCTCACAGGATCAACCGAGGAGGCGCAGTTCGCCTGATACGCGCCAACCATCAAGGCCAGCCGCCCGCGCGCACGGCGCCCGGGCGGTTTTTTTCGCCGCGTGCCAACCGGCGAAAGCCGATGCCATAATGCGCAATAGCAGGCGCGCTTATCGAAGAGCGCCGCGCGGACCCCGCGCCGCCAAGCCCCCCCTTAGCACGGAGATTTCACCATGACTGCCCCTGCCTTCGGCGACGGTATCCAGGTCCTCGCCCCAGTCAGCCCCGAACACGACACCATCCTGCCACCCGAGGCCGTGGCCTTTCTTGCCACCCTGCACCGGCGCTTCAACGCGCGCCGCCTGCAGTTGCTGGAACGGCGCATCACCCGCCAGGCCGAGCTGTACGGCGGCAAGCTGCCCGATTTCCTGCCCGAGACCCGGAGCGTCCGCGAGGCTGAATGGAAGGTCGCTCCGGTGCCAGCGGACCTGCAGGACCGGCGCGTGGAGATCACCGGACCCACCGATCGCAAGATGGTGATTAACGCGCTCATCTCCGGCGCCAACATGTTCATGGCGGACTTCGAGGATTCGAGCACGCCCACCTGGGACAACCAGCTCCAGGGCCAGATCAACATGCGCGACGCGGTGGCGGGAACCATCTCCTTCACCAGCCCCGAGGGCAAGCACTACGTCCTCAACGACAAGATGGCCACTCTGCTGGTGCGGCCACGCGGCTGGCACCTGGAGGAGAAGCACGTCAAAGTGGACGGGGAGTTCATGTCAGGCAGCCTGTTCGACTTCGGCTTGTACTTTTTCCACAACGCCAAAGCGCGGCTCGCCAAGGGCGGCGGCACATACTTCTACCTGCCGAAGATGGAGAGCCATCTCGAAGCCCGGCTGTGGAACGACG
>DAIPHN010000066.1:0-15546 GCA_036771335.1 Burkholderiales bacterium | reverse complement strand
CTACCACGCCCTGCACCACCTCTTTCCCTCGATGCCCTACCACAACCTCACGCGGGCGCACGCGCACCTCGTGGCCACGCTGCCGGCCGACTCGCCGTACCTGGGCCTCGACCGCCCGGGCTGGTGGAGCGTCGCCAAGGTGACGATGTTTGGTAGCCGCCTGAAGTCCGCCGCGGGCGTCACCGCTGCTTGAGCAGGTCGCGGATCTCGGTCAGCAGTTCCTGGTCCTTCGTCGGCGCCGGGGGCGCGGCGGCCGCGGCGGCCTTGGACTTCATCAGCCAGCCGAGGAGCTTGACGATGAAGAAGAACAGCGCGGCGGCGAGGATCAGGAAGCCGACGACGTCCCCGATGAACTTGCCGTAGGGGACGGTCTTCTCGCCGATGGTGACCGCCCAGTTCTCGTAGCCCTTGTTGCCCGGGAGCACGATGCCCACCAGCGGCATGATGATGTTGTCGACGAGGCTGGTGACGATCTTGCCGAAGGCGCCGCCGATGATCACGCCCACGGCGAGATCGATGACGTTGCCCTTGACCGCGAACTCCTTGAACTCCGAGGCAATGCTCATCGGGTGATCTCCTGTTGTCGTTGTAGGGAACCAGAAACGTCCTCGCCGGAGGCCACCCGCGCACTCGCGCCGGTGATACGGCGAGCCTCCAGGAACAGCGCCTGCCAGTGGCGATCGTCGAGCCTGTCCCTGCGCACCGTGCGTCCCGAGGACGGTGCGTGCACGAAATCGCCGCTGCCCACGTACAAGGCCACGTGAAGCTCTTTGCGCCGGGGCGTGCGCCAGTAGAAAAGCAGGTCGCCGGGCTCGAGCGGGCCGCCCTGGTCGACCAGCGGCGCTGCCTTGCGCTGGTCGCGGGTGGCGCGCGGCAGTTCCACGCCCGCGTCGCGATAGGCATAGCGCACCAGGCCGCTGCAGTCGAAGCCCGAGGGGTCGAGGCCGCCGAAGCGGTAGGGTGCACCGAGCACGGCAAGGGCCGCGGCGGCGGCCCGCTCGCCGGGGCGGCGCGGCGCGGGCGCAGGCGCCGCCGTGGCGCCTGCGCCGTCGATGGGCACGGCGACGCGCGCGGCCTGGTGCGCGCATCCGGCCGCCAGCAGCGCCAGGGCGCATGCCAGCAGGCGGGCAACGAGACGCGGGCAGGGCGGTGTCACGCTGCGATCGCCTCGGTGCCGCACCAGCGCGCCAGGAACAGGGTCAGCACCCGGGTCACGTCCACCATGCTGTCAATGCTCACGGACTCGTCGATGCCGTGGATGCGGGTGGCTTCCGGGCCATAGCACGTGGCGGGCGTGTGGCCGTAGAGGTTGAACACGCGCGCGTCGGTGGTGGCGGTGCTGGCCATCCAGCGGGCCGCCGTGCCGCGCACGGTCTCGTGGCTGGCGGCGAGCAGTTGCATCATGGGCAGGTCGCGTGCGATCACGCAGCCCTCGGACTGGAAGCCACCGTAGCGCACCCGGTAGCTCGCGCCCGCCAGCGTTGGATCTTCGCGCGAGGTCCGTGCGAGTTGCGCCTCCAAGGCGGCGCGCGCCTCGGCGGCGCTCATGCCCGGATGGAAGCCGCAGCGTATTTCGATGGTGCAGCGCGTTGGCACGGAAGAAGGCCATTCGCCCCCGTGGATGCGGCCGAGGTTGAAATTGATGGCGTGGGGGTTGTCCGCGAAGGCGGGGTGGCGGGCCTCGGGGCGGTTCCAGGCATCCCGTAGGGGCAGCAGCCCGCGATACAGGGCGAAGGCCGCCTCGATGGCATTGATGCCCTGCTTCACGTCCAGCACATGGGCAGGTCGGCCATCCACGTCCACGGCCAGCCAAAGCACGCCCACCTGGGCGTCCATGAGGGTGTGGTCGAAGGGCTCGGGGATGACGGCGGCCTCGGCGCGATAGCCTCGCGCCAGGCAGGCGAGCGCGCCGTTGCCCGTGCATTCCTCCTCCACCACCGACTGCATCCACAACGGCGCCGCGGGCGGGAGCCCCAGCTGGCGCAGCGCGTGAAACGCGGTCACGTAGGCGGCGATGCCGGCCTTCATGTCGCCGCTGCCGCGGCCGTGGATGCGGCCATCGCGCACCACAGGGCTGAAGGGCGGCGTTTGCCACAACTCGGCGGCGCCCACGGGCACCACGTCGATGTGGCCGTTGAAGATGAGCGACCGGCCGGAAACAGCCCGCGGGGTGTGGCGAGCCACCACGTTGTCGTGCCGCTGCCAGTGACCCGTGGGAGGCGAGTAGCCGGGCAGGTGCGCCAGGTCGGCAGCGTTCACCTCGAAACGGTCCACGTCGCGGCCCATGCCGCGAAACAGGCCTTCCATGTAGTCCTGGGCGGAGGACTCCTCGCCCATCAGGCTTGGGAAGGAAACGAGCGTGCAGGTGAGCTCCACCAGCCACTCCCGCAACTCGCCTACAACGGCCAGCAGTTCTCGCTGCAGGCCGTGGTCGAGCGGCGTGATGGCGGGCAGGGATCTGGCGGCGTCCAAGCCCGCGCAGTTGCCGTCGATGGGGCGCAACTCCACGCGGCGATTCTTCGCGCGGCCCTCGGCCGTGTCGTTGTCCGCCGCCGGCTGGTCCGGCCCGTAGCCTCGGGCCACGAGGCTGGCCGCCGACACCCCCTTGGAGATGAGGTAGGACATCACTGCGTCGGCGCGCCGCTGGGACAACGCGCGGTTCATGGACGCCGAACCGGAAGCGTCGGTGTGCCCGGCCACTTCGACGCGCTGGGTGGGGTTTGCCATGAGCTGCGCGGCAAGCTCATCCAGGGACGGGAACGAGGCCTTGAGAATCCTCGCCGAGCCGGTGGCGAAGTTCACGCCTTCGAGCCGGGTGACAGGAGGCATGGGCTGGCCCTGGAGGGGCGCGGCGGGGGGCGCGGCCTTGGTGGTGGCCGCGCTGTCCCTGCCCTCGCAACCGGAGGCATCCACTTTCGCGCCCGCGGGGCTGCTCGGGCAGCGATCCAGCACGTCTGGCACACCGTCGCCGTCGCTGTCTAGCGCACAGCCGTCCTGGCCCACCTTCACCCCTGCCGGAGTGCCCGGGCAACGGTCACGGCTGTCGGGCACGCCATCGTTGTCCGTGTCCTCCTCGCAGCCGTTGTCCAGAACCCTGGCCCCTGGGGGGGTGTTGGGGCACAGATCGCGGCGGTCGGGCACGCCGTCGGAGTCCGCGTCAGTGTTCACCGGGCACCCCGTGGCATCCACGGGGACGCCCTTGCCGGTGGCGGCGCACTTGTCGGCGGTGTCGGGCACGCCGTCGCCGTCGGTATCGTGGTCCAGCGAACAGCCCGTGGCGGAAACGCGTGTGCCCGAGGGCGTGTCGGCGCACAAGTCCACCGCATCAGGCACGCCGTCTCCGTCAGTGTCGGGTGGTCCTTTCTGCTCCCAGTCGCAGGCGAAATAGCCCACGGCGCCGCCGATGAGCGCGCCGATGAGCGCGGACTCGCGGTTCTCGGTGGAGGCTGCCCCGCCAGCCACCAGCGCGCCGCCAGCCGCACAGATGTAGGGATTGCTGAACCATTGACGCCCTTGCGAGGCAGCCTTGTTGTAGGGCTCCGTGATGGCGTTGGGCGTGGCGCAGCCGGCCAGGACAACGACGCACAGGGCGGCTGGCAGGGCGAGGGACGGTTTCACGAGCGGTCCTTTCGGGCGGCGGCCCCGTGGGCCGGTTGGGTGATCATGACCCGGTCTTCGCCGGGCCTCGCATAGCCGTGATTCTAACCGCAGGCCGGTCCGGTGGCGGCGGTGCGCCATTCCTGCTCCTGCAGCGTGCGCCACTGGATCTTGCCCGAGGCCGAGCGCGGCAGGGATTCCATGAACTGCACGTGTCGCGGCACCTTGTAGGCCGCCATGTGCTCTCTGCACCAGGCGATCAGCGCCGCTGCATCCACGGCGCCGGGCTGCTTGAGCACCACGCAGGCCTTCACCGTTTCGCCGCGACGCTCGTCGGGGGCCGAGATGATGGCCACCTCGTGGATGGCAGGGTGCTGGTAGAGCACGCCTTCCAGTTCGGCGGGCCAGACCTTGTAGCCGGCGGCGTTGATCATGCGCTTGAGCCGGTCGGCGATGGTGAAGAAGCCTTCCTCGTCCATGCGGCCCAGGTCTCCCGTGCGATAGCAGCGGCGGCCGTCGATGTCCACGAAGGCCTCGGCCGTGGCCTCGGGGCGGTTCCAGTAGCCCTTCATGAGCTGCGGGCCGCTCACCACGATCTCGCCCACCTCTCCAGGCGGCAGCTTGCGCAGGGTTTGCGGGTCCACCACGAAGGACAGCGTGTCGAAGGTGGGGATGCCCAGCGACTGCTTGCGCAGCATGTGGGGCGGGTTGATGTGGGTCTGGGAGATGGCTTCGGTCATGCCGTAGCCCTCCATGTACTGGATGCCGCAGCGGCGCTGCAATTCGGCGGCCACGGCCGCGGGCATGGAGGAGCCGCCGCCGAAGACGTTGCGCAGGCTGGAGAGGTCGCGGCTGGCGGTACCGGGGTGGGCGAGCAGGTCCACCACCATGGTGGGCACGTTGGCCCAGTGGCTGCAGCCGTAGCGCTCGATCAGGTAGCCCGCCGCGGCGGCGTCCCAGCGCGGCAGCAGGGCGATGGTGGCGCCTGCGAACACCGCCGCGTGCATGCTGTGCTGCATGCCGGTGACGTGGAACATGGGGGCCGTGGAGAGGGTCACCGCGTCCTGGCTCATGCCCTCGAACAGCGCCCCGCCCACGGCGGTGGTCTGGATGGTGCGGTGGGTGTGCATGCAGCCCTTGGGGCGGCCGGTGGTGCCCGAGGTGTAGAGGATGGCGGCGAGGTCGTCGGGGCCGGCGGTGTGGGGACGGGGCGCGTGGCCCGCTTCCAGGGCCACATGCCATGGCACCATGCGCCGGTCTGGCACGGGCACGCGCGGCGCACGGACGAAGCCGGGGATCTCCAGTTCGGTGGCCGCGCCCAGCCCGTCGGCGTAGGTGGCCACGATCACGTGGTCGAGCGCGCCGTCCAGCAGGGGCAGCACCCGTTGCGCCACCTCGGCCCCCACGATGGCCACCCGGGCGCCGCTGTCGGCGCAGGCGTACTCCAGCTCCTCGGTGACGTGCATGGGGGTGACGGGCACCACCACCGCGTCGGCGCGGGCGATGCCGTAGGAGGCGACGACGAACTGCGGGCAGTTCTGCAGATCGAGCAGCACACGATCGCCGCGCGCCACGCCGCAGGCTCTCTGCAGGTGGCCGGCCAGGGCGGCGGCGTCGCGCGCCAGCGCCGCGTAGGTCATGCGCGAGTCGTAGAAGATGGTGGCGGCCTTGCCCGGGTAGCGCAGCGCGCTCACCTCGAGGTTGGCCCAGAGGCTGGTTTCGGGAACCGTGAGGTGCCAGGAAAACTGCTTGGGCCAGTGCTTGGGAGCGCTCATGGCGAAGTGGTGGCGGTGGGCGCGGAAGAAAGGGTGGTCCGGGATGCCGGCGCCGGTCAGGGCCGCGCCGCGAACGCCTGGTCCTGCAAGGCGCGCCACTGCACCTTGCCAGTGGCCGACTTCGGCAGCGAGGCGACAAACTCCACCTGGCGCGGCACCTTGTAGGCTGCCATGTGCTCGCGCGCCCAGGCGATGATCTCGCGGGCGCTGTCCTGGCCGGCGCGGTCGGGTCTGAGCACGATCAGCGCCCTGACGGTCTCGCCGGTGCGCGCATCTGGGGCTGCGATCACGCAGGCCTCCTGCACCGCCGGGTGGCGATAGAGCAGGGCCTCCACTTCTGCCGGCCACACCTTGAATCCGGCGGCATTGATCATGCGCTTGAGTCGGTCGGTGAGAAAAAAGTAGCCCTCCTCATCCATGCGGCCCAGGTCCCCGGTGCGCAGGAAACGCCGCCCGTCGCGCTCGAAGAGGGCGGCGCGATCCGCCTCGGGGCGTTGCCAGTAGCCGCGCATCACCTGCGGCCCGCTCACCACGATCTCGCCGGTCTCGCCTGGTGCGAGTTCGGCGAGCGTGTCCGGATCCACCACGCGGGCATCCACATCGAAGATGGGAATGCCCAGGCATTGCGGGTGCGGGCGCTCGGGCGGGTTGATGTGGGTGGCCCCCATGGTCTCGGACATCCCGTACCCCTCCATGTAGGCCAGGCCGGTGAGTTCCAGCAACCGCCGCGCCACGGCCTCGGGCATGGCGGCCCCGCCACCGCCGATGCGCTCCAGGCTGGAGATGTCGTAGTCGCCCAGGCGCGGGTTGGCGAGGAAGTCGATGGCCATGGTGGCGATGTTGGTCCAGCTGGCGGGGCGATAGCGCTGTACGAGCCGGGCGGCGGTGTCCCGGTCCCAGCGCTGCATCATCACCAGCGTGCTTCCGTTCCAGATGGCGCCGTTCATGCAGCCCTGCATGCCGGTGACGTGGAACAGCGGCAGGGTGGACAGCAGGCTGCCCCCGGGGGCGGAGCGAAACCACGCCGCGCCCGCCAGCAGCGTGGCCATCACGCTGGCGTGGGTGTGGACGCAGCCCTTGGGCAGCCCGGTGGTGCCGGAGGTGTAGGGCATGACGCACAGGTCCTGGGGGCCGGCCTGGGTTGGCGCCGGCTCCAGGCCCGCGGCCAGGGCCTCGCTCCAGAGGGTGATGCCACGATCGTGCAGCGGCACGCGCGGCGCCGCACAGGCGTCGGGCAGGGGCAGGTCCGTGCCGCCGTGCAGGTAGTCGCTGTAGGCAGCCACGATCAGTTGCTCCAGGGCGCCTTCTTCCAGCAGCGGCGCGAGGCGCCCGTGCAGCTCCTGCCCCGTGAAGGCCACGCGCGCGCCGGAATCGGCCGCGCAGTGGCGCAATTCCTCCGTGAGGTTCATGGGGTTCACGGGCACCACCATGGCATCGGCGCGCAGGATGGCGTAGTAGGCCAGGATGAATTGCGGGCTGTTCTGCATGGCCAGCAGCACCCGGTCGCCGCGGCGCACGCTGCAGCGCTGCTGCAGGAAGCCCGCCAGCCATCGCACCTGCCGCCAGGCCTCGCCGTAGGTGAGCGGGCTGTCGTAGAAGCGGCACAGCACCGCGTCCGGATAGCGCCGCGCGGACACCGCGAGGTTGTGGTGCACCGGCGTGACGGGGCGCGTGATGGAACGGGGCACGTTGCGAGGCCAGACAGCGAAGTGACGGGTGTTCATGGCGTGGCGACTCGAATCGTCGGCCGCTTGCGAAGCTTCGCGGCGCAGGACAAAGGCCGGCGCGCGGAAGGGCGACAGACAAGGGCGACGACTCTGGCGATCATAAGGCGAAGGCGGATGGCCCGGGGCGCCTGGCCCCGGCGGCCGCGGGTGGCCAGGAGCGCGCGCGCCGGGCTATCGTGAGGTCCGGTTTTTCAGGGAGGTAACCAATAATGGACAGCCACGCCCCGCAGAATTCACCGCGCTACATGGAGCTTGCCACCTTCATGCGCATGCCCTGGCAACCCGATCCCGCGGGCTTGCAGGTCGCCCTGGCAGGAGTGCCCTACGACGGCGGCGTCACCTGCCGTCCGGGCGCGCGCCACGGCCCTCGCGAGATCCGCAACCAGTCCACCCTGGTGCGCGGCATCCACCACGTGCACCGCATCAACCCCTTCGAGCGCCTGAACGTGGCCGACGTGGGAGATGTTCGCTTTTCGCGCATCTTCGACCACGAGGCGGTGCTCGCCGATATCGAGGCCTTCTTCGCGCGCATTCACGCCGCTGGCGCCCGGCCCCTCACCGCCGGCGGCGACCATTCCATCACCCTGCCGATCCTGCGTGCCATCGCCCGGCAGCAGCCGGTGGGCCTAGTGCACGTGGATGCCCACACCGACACCTGGGGCGAGTGGAATGGCAGCCGTTTCCACCACGGCGCGCCCTTTCGCTGCGCCGTGGAGGAGGGGCTGGTGGACCCGCGCCGCGCCGTCCAGATCGGCATCCGCGGGGGCCAGATGATCGATGACGGCTGGCGTTTCTCGCGCGACTCGGGCATGCGGGTGATCTTCATCGAGGAGTTCACTTCCCTCGGCGTGCCGGCAGTGATTGCCGAGGCGCGCCGGGTGGTGGGCGATGGGCCCGTGTACGTGACCTTCGATGTGGATGGCCTCGACCCGGCCTACACGCCTGGCACGGGCACGCCGGAGATCGGCGGCATCACCACCCGGGAGGCCCAACAATTGCTGCAGGGCCTCATGGGAATTCAGGTGGTGGGTGCCGACGTGGTGGAAGTCTCGCCGCCCTTCGACCCGAGCGGCAACACGGCGCTGGTGGGAGCCACCATGATGTACGAACTGCTGTGCCTGATGGCGGGGGTGCCCGCGCCGCGCTGAAGGCGCGCCCCGGGCCAGTAAGTTGTAGGGGTAGCTGTAGGCGGCGCAGGTGGCTCGCGCCCGCCCCCCCCTCTGGCGGGGTTGGCGCTGGGTCAGGGCGCGCCCTTCAGCGGGAGTGATGGAGCCTTCGTCCACTGAGCGCTGCACCGGATGCACGTATGCCTCGTAGCTGTTGAGCTCGGACCCCTCCAGGGCAGCGCGGCTTTCCGACACCGCCGGCAGGGTGGCTATGGAGGTAAAGCCTGCGCGCAGCTCGCCCGCCTCGCCCGGCGGCTTCATGTCCGCGCCCAAAGGGATGGCAGGTGCGCCGGCGCAACCGGCAAGCAGCCCAGCAATGACGACAAAACCGGTCTTGCCCATGACGAGCGGTGCGGTTTCGCTGAACTATTCCTGCCCGCGCCCGGGCGCGTCATTTTCTTATCGCAGCAATATACGATAGCGTTTTGGTTTGATATCTGAAGACAGTGGCGGCGGTTCGCCGCGGAGGGAGGCGGATATGGATGAGCGCAGGGAAAGCATTGCGGCGCGTCGCGCGGCAGCGGGAAGGGCAGGGCGCGCCACGGCGGCCGCCGTGATGGTGGCGCTGGCGGCCGGTTGCGCGGCGCCAGGGGCTTACCGGCCGGGGGCCTCGGCGTCGCAGCGCTGCGATGCGTTGCACCAGGATACCCGGCTCGATCCCCTGCGCGGCCGCGTGCCGCTGCCGATCGTGCTCGGGCAGGCACTGCCCGTGGAGCAATTGGCCGAGCGCGGACGCGTGAGCGGCGACGCGGAGCGCGACGCCATCAAGGCCCTGGAAGCGGTGCGGGCCGAGTGCCGGCGTCTCGCGGAGGCGGCTTTCGGCCCGCTGCCGCGGTACCGCGTCGAGTCCGATGACCGAGTCTCCGAGACGCTGGCCGATCTCTACGCCGGCGCCATCAGTTGGGGGCAGTTCAACAAGACCCTGCTGCACATCGGCGAGCGCGACCGCGCCGCGCGCGAAAACCTCGACGACGAGCTGGCCGCCCGGGAGCGCTGGCGGGCATTCCACGAGTTCGGCGGCAACTGATCCGCAAGGGGGCGGCGGGCCTATTCGCAAATCGCGAACCGCGAATTGCGAATACAATCGCCGCTATGCTCAAGCCTCAGGACGTGTGCGTCCTGCTCAAGATCGTGGCCATCGGCCCCGAGCCCTGGTCCTATCAGCGGCTCGCGCTCGATCTGGGCATGTCGGCCTCGGAGGTGCACGCGGGCGTGCGGCGCAGCGCCGATGTGGGTCTGCTGAGCGTGGACGAGGGCTGGGGCATTCCCGTGCCCGGGGCGCTGGACGAGCTGCTGGTGCATGGCGTGCGCTACGTCTGGCCCGCCGCCCCCGGCCCTGTCGCGACCGGCCTCGCCACGGGGCCCTGGGCTCCGGGGCTGGAGGACGCCCCCGAAGACGACGGCCTGCCCTGGGTGTGGCCCGACGCGCAGGGCGCGGTGCGCGGACAGGCTGTGGAGCCGCTCTACAAGTCCATGCCCGCGGCGGCGCGCCGCGACGGGCGTCTTCACCTGCTGCTCGCCTTCGTGGACGGCATCCGCGCCGGCAACCGCGAGCAGCGCGGGTGGGCGGTGGGTGCCCTGCGAGCCAGCCTGGGCACCGCGCGCGCCGCGCTCGAACCGGGCGAATCCACAACCCTAAGGAGAGGCCGGGATGGCAAGAAGGGATAACGCGTACACCGCTGAAGACATCGAGATCCTAGAGGATCTCGCGCCCATCCTGCACCGGCCGGGGATGTACACCGACCCGGTCAACCCCAATCACGCGCTGGTGGAGATCATCGACAACGCCGCCGACGAGGGTCTGGCGGGGTTCGCCAAGAGCGTCGTGGTGCGGCTGTTCGAAGACGGCTCCGCCGAGGTGGTGGATGACGGCCGCGGCATTCCCGTGGATATCCACCCGGTCAAGAAAGTGCCGGCGGTGCAGGTGATCTTCACCACCCTGCACTCCGGCGGCAAGTTCCGCAAAACCGACAAGGACGCCGCCTACCGCATCGCCGGTGGCCTGCACGGCGTGGGTGTGTGCGTGAGCAACGCCCTCTCCACTCGGCTGGAGGTGGACGTCAGGCGCGATGGCGCAGCCTGGCGCATGGTGTTCGGGGACAACGGCAAGGTGCTGGAGGCGCTCGCGCGCACCGGAAGCGCCGGAGCGCGCGAGAGCGGCACGCGCATCCGCTTCTGGCCCGACGGCAGGTACTTCGACTCGCCGCGCATCGTGGCCGCCGACATCGGCCTGCTGCTGCGCGCCAAGGCGATGCTGCTCCCGGGCGTGAAATTTGTGCTTGAGGTGGAGAAGGGCGGGCGCTTCGAGTCCACCACGTGGCACTTCCCCCGCGGCATCGCGGGCTACTTCCAGGAGGCGGTAGCGGGCTTCGAGCCCGTTGCCAGCCCTTTCCTGGGAGAGCGCTACGTGAGCGCCCAGTCCGAATCGGACAGCTTTGCGGAGGGCGAAGGCGCGCTGTGGGCCATTGCCTGGACGCCCGAGGGTGAACTCACCACCGAGTCCTACGTGAACATGATTCCCACGCGCCATGGCGGCACCCACGTGGCCGGCCTGCGGGAGGGCGTGCACGCGGCGATCCGCAACTTCATCGAGCTGCACGCCATGGGCCAACGGGGGTTGAAGATCGTGGCCGAGGACGTGTGGTCGCGGGCCAACTTCGTGCTGGCGGTGAAGATGCTCGACCCCCAGTTCAAGGGCCAGGTGAAAAACGAGCTCATCTCGCGCGACGCAGTCAAGCTGGTGGCGCAGATGGTGCGCGACCCCTTCGAGCTGTGGCTCAACGAGCACGTGGCCGAGGGCAAGGCCATCGCCGAGCTGGTGATCCGGCAGGCCATGGCGCGCACCCGTGCCGCCCAGAAGGTGGAGCGGCGCAAGTCCTCCGGAGTGGCGGTGCTCCCGGGAAAGCTCACCGACTGCGCCTCCGAGGACCCGGATCGCAACGAGCTGTTCATCGTGGAGGGCGACTCCGCCGGAGGCTCGGCCAAGATGGCGCGGGACAAGGAGTTCCAGGCGGTTCTGCCGCTCAAGGGAAAGCCCAAGAACACCTGGCAGGACAGCGGCGACACCCTCTACGCCAACAAGGAGATCGAGGCCATCGCGCTGGCCATCGGCGTGGACCACCACAAGCCCGGCGACAGCCCCGACCTGTCCGGCCTGCGCTACCGGAAGATCATCATCCTGGCCGACGCCGACGTGGACGGATCGCACATCCAGGTGCTGCTGCTTGCGCTGTTTTTCCGCCACTTTCCGAGGCTCATCGAGGGCGGCCACGTGTTCGTGGCGCAGCCGCCGCTGTTTCGCATCGACGTGCCCGCGCAGGGCAAGGGCAAGCCGGCGCGCAAGCTCTACGCGCTCGACCGCCAGGAACTGGCGGTGCTCGAGGAGAAGCTCGCCGACGAGGGCGTGCGCGAAGGTGCGTGGACCGTCAGCCGCTTCAAGGGTCTCGGCGAGATGAATCCCGAGCAGCTCTGGGAAACCACCCTGAACCCCGACACTCGGCGCATGCTCCCCGTTGCGCTGGAGGGCGGTGCGGCACTGTCCACCGAGATCTTCAACATGATGATGGCGCGCGAGAACGCCTCCCAGCGCCGCGAGTGGATGGAAACCTACGGCAACCTCGTGGATGCCGACGTGACATGAGGAAGACCATGGCTTTTCGATTCGCCCCCCTGTTGCTGGCCGTGTTCGTGGCCACTGTCCATGCTCAGGGCGCCGCCTCCGGGCGGGTCGTGGAGTTCGGCATCCTCTCCGGACCAGAGGGCAAGCCCGAGTTTGTGCAGAAGACCGCCACGATCCCCCTCAGGAAAGGGGTGCGCTTCGGGTTCTGCGCGCAGCTCGACGGCCTCGAAGCGGTCAACGGGCTGGCCGGGCTCTCCGAGCAGGTGCGTCATCCGCTGCTCACCCAGCCCAATGGCATCGAGACCAACGGCTGGAACGTGCCGCGCACGGTGCAGGTAATGAACGGGCGGGCGCGCTGGTGCGGCGGACACACCTTCCGGGAGGACTGGGAGCTGGTGCCGGGCACCTGGCGTTTCGTGATCGGCGACAGCGCGGGCGACCTGGTGGTGCAGGAGTTCAAGGTCGTGCGCGACGGCAAGTGAGGCGCGGCCCATGAATGAAGACCAGCGCGACCTGTTCGATGAAGCGCCGCCAGCGCCGGAAAGCGCGGCGGCCGTGACCCGGCCGGCCCCTTCGCCCGGCGAGACGCCCGCCGGCGCCTCGCCGCAGGCCGGGGACGTGGCGGTGGCGGAAGGGCCAGCCGGGCCTGGCCCCGCGTGGCCGCCGCCCGCGGCCGGGGCTGGCGGCGGCGGGCTGCCGCCGCACTTCGCGCCCCTGTCGGGCGAGTTCGGCGAGACCCTGCCCCTGGGCCGCTACGCCTCCACGCAATACCTGCAGTACGCCATCGCCACGGTGAAGGACCGTGCCCTGCCCAGGGTGGGAGACGGCCAGAAGCCGGTTCAGGGCCGCATCCTCTACGCCATGTGGGACAACGGCACGCGGGCCGGCACCAAGCGCACCAAGTCCGCCGCCGTGGTGGGCGACGTGCTGGGCAAGTTCCATCCGCACGGCGACCAGTCGGTGTACGACGCGCTGGTGCGTCTGGCCCAGGACTTCACCATGCGTTACCCGCTGGTGGACGGTGAGGGCAACTTCGGCTCCCGCGATGGTGACGAGGCCGCGGCCTATCGCTACACGGAGGCGCGGCTGACCAAGTTCTCCGAGGTGCTGCTCTCGGAACTCGAAATGGGCACGGTGGACTTCGCCGCCAACTACGACGGTACCCGCGAGGAGCCGGTGGTGCTGCCGGCGCGTCTGCCGGTGGTGCTGCTCAACGGCGCCTCGGGCATCGCCGTGGGCATGGCCACGGAAATCCCGAGCCACAACCTCAACGAGGTGGCCGCCGCGGCGGTGGCCATGGTGCGCGAGCCCGACATTTCCGTGGCCGGGCTGATGCGCCACATCAAGGGGCCGGATTTTCCGGGCGGCGGGCAGATCATCACGCCGCGCGCCGACCTGCGCGAGGCCTACACCAGCGGACGCGGCGCGGGGGGGGGGCGGGGGCGCTGGACCATCGAGCGCCCCGCTCGCGGCCAGTGGCAGATGGCGGTGCACGAGCTGCCGCCCGGCACCTCCACGCGCAAGGTGCTCGAGGAGATCGATGCCCTCACCAACCCGCAGCCGCGCCTCGGCAAGAAGTCCATCACGCCGGAGCAGAGCCGCGAGAAGCAGCTGGTGCTGTCCGTACTCGACCGCGCCCGCGACGAATCCGACCGGCTGCATCCGGTGCGCCTGGTGCTGGAGCCCAAGTCTTCGCGCATCGACGAAAGCGAATTCGTCAATCTGCTGCTCGCCAAGACCAGCCTGGAAGGCAACGTGCCCCTCAACCTGGTGATGGTGGGGCTGGACGGACGGCCTACGGGCAAGAACCTGCGCGACATCCTGCACGAATGGCTGCAGTTCCGCTTCGCCACCGTGACACGGCGCACCCGGCACCGCCTGGAAAAGGTGCTCGACCGCATCCACGTGCTGGAAGGCCGGATGCTGGTGCTGCTCAACGTGGACCAGGTGATCCGCATCATCCGCAACGCCGACGATCCGAAGGCCGACCTCATGGCCGCCTTCCGCCTCACCGAGCGCCAGGCCGAGGACATCCTCGAGATGCGCCTGCGGCAGCTCGCCAAGCTCGAGCACATCCGTATCGAGCAGGAACTGGCGGAGCTCAGGAGCGAGCAGACCGGCCTGCAGAACGTGCTCGACGACCGGGGCACGCTCGAGGCGCTGGTGGTCTCCGAGATCGAGTCTGACGCGAAGAGCTTTGGCGACAAGCGCCGCACGCGCATCGAGGAGGCGGAGAAGGCCGAGGTGGAGACGCCCGTGCTGGACGACCCTATCACGGTGATCTTCTCCCGCAACGGCTGGGTGCGGGCACGTCAGGGGCACGGGGTGGACCCGGCCGCCCTCACCTTCAAGGAGGGTGACAGCCTCGGTGTGCTGATCGCCTGCCGCACGGTGGATCCGGTGGTGTTCATCGACTCGAAGGGCCGCGCCTACACGGTGGAGGCCACGCAGCTGCCGAGCGCCCGCGGCGATGGCGTTCCGGCGTCCTCGCTGGTGGATGTACAGGACGGTGCCAAGATCCTCCACTGCCTCGCGGGCAAGGCCGACACCAAGGTGCTGGTGGCGGCCACGGGCGGCTACGGTTTCGTGGCTACGATGGGCGACATGGTGTCGGGCCGCAGAGCCGGCCGGGAGTTCCTGTCCCTGGAACCGGGCGATGCGCCCCTGCCGCCGGTAGTCTACGCGCCCAGCCCTGGCAACTATGCGGCGCTGCTGGCCGACAACGCCAAGCTGCTGCTGGTGCAGATGGGCGAGGTGAAGCAGCAGGCCAAGGGCCGCGGCACCCAGCTCATGGGCCTGGACAAGGGCGAGCGGCTGGTGGCCGTGGCAGTGTCCGACCAGCCCGGGCTGGCGGTGCTGGGCACGGGCCGCGGCGGCAAGGAAAAGCTCATCGAACTGGGCCGGCGCGAACTGGGGCACTACGCGGGCAGCCGGGCCCACCGCGGGCGCGTGCTGCCCGAGAAGATCAAGCCTCTGGGCCTGCGCGTGGCGCCGCGTCCGCAGGCGTGAACCACCGTCCACCCCGCGTGCGTGGTCCGCGGGGCTTGGCGAAGGCTGCGGAAGGGTGCCGGAGCTTGTCGGCCTGAGCGCGCCCGAGATGTCCTGCGATCTGCGATCAGTGCTTCGCCGTTCGCCCTGTGGCCTGCACACCCCGCGTGCGCGCTGCGGTGCGTTGCGGGGTGGATTGGCGCAAGGGGCTCGAACGGCTGTGCCGTTACATCACCCGCCCCGCGCTCGCCAACGAACGCCTGAGCGGCAACGCCAAGGGTGAGGTGGTGCCGAAACTGAAGAGCCCGCCCCGCGACAGCACCACCCCCATCGTCATGCAGCCGCGGCGTTCATGCAGCGCCTGTCGGCGTTGTTGCCACTCCGGCGGCTTAACCTGATCCGCGTCGCGGGGTGCTCGCCGCGAACGCGAAGCTGCGTGGGGCGAGCGCCGCGTAACCCGGGCGGAGGGACGGTCCATCGGGTTCAGAACCTGATGCGGTTCGACCGCGACGAGGTGATGGTGATGGTGATGGCGTGGGCTAGGCCCTGGCATCGCTGCCGGCGTGGTTTCCTACAGACAGTGCGTGTGCGCCGTCCTTGCCGATTCAACCTAAGAATCGCAGTTGAACCTGCGTTTTGGCCGTTTTCTTCACTGCTGGCGAGGACTTGAGTCT
>DAIPHN010000065.1:0-15592 GCA_036771335.1 Burkholderiales bacterium | reverse complement strand
CCTTCAGCACCTTGTTGACCGCATGGCCAATGTCTAGGTCGCCGTTGGCATAAGGAGGGCCGTCGTGCAGCACCTACCGCTGACGACCCGCGGCGTGGCGGCGGATGCGCTCGTAGAGCCGCGAGTCCTGCCACTGCTTGACCCAGCCCGGCTCCCGCCGGGCGAGGTCGCCGCGCATGGGAAAGGGCGTGTCGGGAAGGTTGAGGGTGTTCTTGTAGTCAGCCATGGAGGATTCCAGCCAGGGCGCCGCGCTCGCCACGGAAAAAGGCGCGGGTGTGGTCCACATCGCGGGAGATAGCCGCGCGCAACGCATCGAGAGAGTCGTAGCGCGCTTCGTCACGTAGCTTGTGGAGGAATTCCACGCGCAACCGCCGGCCGTACAACTCGCCCCGGAAGTCGAGCAGGAACACTTCGAGACCCATGCGCCCGGCATCGCTCACGGTGGGCCGCACCCCCAAGCTGGCGGCGCCCATCACCGGTTGCGGGGCCGCGCCGTGCACCCGGACGCAGAAGATGCCCCCCAGCGCCGGACGGTTGAGCGCCATGCGCACATTGGCCGTGGGAAAGCCCAGCTCGCGCCCGAGGCGCTCGCCGCCCTCCACCCGGCCGGTGATGGCATAGGGCCGGCCGAGCAATTCGGCCGCCAGGGCCATGTCGCCCGCGGCCAGCGCCTCGCGCACGGCGGTGCTGGACGCCCGCTTGCCCGCCACGGCCACCGTGCCCATGGTCTCCACGGCCATCCCCCAGCCGGGCCCGAGCGCCTGCAGCAGGGCCGTGTCCCCGGCCCGCCGGGCGCCGAAGCGGAAGTCATCGCCCGCCAGCAGCCAGCGAACGCCGAGCCGCTGGCCGAGCACGTCGCGCACGAAGTCCTGCGGACTCTGCCGGGCAAAGGCCGCATCGAAGCGGCACACGAACACCTCGTCCACGCCCAGCGCCGCGAAGCGCTCGAGCTTCTCGCGCAGCGGCGCGAGCCGCGGCGGCGCGTCGGCCGGCGCGAAGAACTCCCTCGGGGGCGGCTCGAAGGTCATCACGCACGCGGGCAGACCGCGCGCGCGCGCCGCGGCCTCGAGCCGCGCCACCATGGCCTCGTGGCCGCGGTGGACGCCGTCGAAATTGCCGATGGTGAGTGCCACGGCGCCGGAAGCCCGGGGCGGCAAACGCCGATGAATGCGCATGACCGATGGGATGCGCGGCCCGGCCGCGCAAGGAAAAATCCGGATTCTATCGGCTCGACGTGCCCGAGGCACGGTGCCTCGCCGCGAGCTCCGTCAGGACGCACGGAGCTGGAAATCGCGCAACCGGAAACCCAACGCCCAAAGGGCGGCAAAATAACTGGCGGCCCCCAGGAGCACGAGCGCGGCTAGCCGGAGAGCGCGCGCGACGAGGCTCCCGGCCAGCCAGCCAGCCTCGGCACCCGCCGGACCCCACAGCACGGCGCCCATCACGCCCAGGGCAACACCCAGCCGAACGAGAAACCCTGCCCAGCCCGGGGCCGGCCGGTAGGCGCCGACGCGGCGCAGGCCGCGGTACAGCAGCCCGGCGTTCAGGCAGGCCCCAAGCCCGATGGCCAGCGCAAGCCCGGCGTGGCGCAGGTGCCAGACGAACGCCAGGTTCATTAGCTGGGTGGCACCCAGGGTGATAAGCGCGATCTTTACCGGGGTGCGGATGTCCTGGCGAGAAAAGAACCCCGGTGCCAGCACCTTCACCAGGATTAGGCCCACCAGACCGACGCTGTAGGCCATCAGGGCATTGCGAGTCATGGCCACGTCGTGGGCGTTGAAGGCGCCGTGGTGGAACAGGGTGGCCACCAGCGGTGTGGCCAGCAGCGCCAGGGCCAGGGCCGCGGGGGCGGCCAGCAGCAGCGTAAGCCGCAGCCCCCAGTCGAGCAGGCGGGAAAACTCGTCTTCGCCGCCGCCTGCGTGGGCGCGCGACAGGCTGGGCAGCAAGATCGTCCCCAGCGCCACGCCCAGCACGCCGGTTGGGAACTCCATGAGGCGATCGGCGTAATAGAGCCAGGACACGCTTCCGGTCACCAGGAACGACGCGAACACCCCGTTGATGAGCAGCGAGATCTGGCCGACAGACACACCGAACACCGCCGGCCCCATCAGCTTGAGGATGCGCCACACCCCCTCGTCGTGCAGGTTGAGCTTCAGGCGCGGCAGCATGCCGATGCGATTGAGGAACGGCAGCTGGAAACCCAGCTGCAACACGCCGCCCGCGAACACCGCCCAGGCGAGCGCCGCCACGGGCGGATCGAAGTAGGGCAGCAGGAACAGGACAAAGACGATGAAGGACAGGTTCAGCAGCGCTGGCGCCAGAGCGGGCACCGAAAAGCGGCTCCAGCTGTTCAGCACCGCCCCGCACAGCGAGGTGAGGGAGATGAAGAAAATGTAGGGGAAGGTGATCCGCAGCAGCTCTACCGTGGTGCGGAACTTCTCCGGCGAGGCGGCGAACCCCGGCGCGCTCGCCAGCACGATGAGCGGCGCGGCCAGGATTCCCAGGGTGGTGACCCCCAGCAGCGCCAGAGCCAGCAAGGTGGCCACGTGGTCCACCAGCACCCGCGCGCCCTGCTCGCCGCGCTGGCGGCGGTACTCGGCCAGAATGGGTACGAACGCCTGGGAGAAAGCGCCCTCGGCGAAAATCCGGCGCAGCAGATTGGGAAGCTTGAAGGCCACAAAAAAGGCATCGGTGGCGAGCCCGGCGCCGAAGGCCCGGGCGATGACCACGTCGCGCACGAAACCGAGCACCCGCGACACCAGGGTCATGGTGCTGACGGTGGCAAGGGCCTTGAGAAGATTCACGGGCGGGCAGGGGTGGGGGGACAGCGGGCTGCGGATGCCCCTGCGGTCGGACCGGGAGAAGGCTTGCGGGGGGCGCCTGCGCGTCGTATTATCGCGCCCTTTTCTCAGCAGCCCAACAACTTTGCGGGCTTCGTACCGGTGACAAGTGCGCCGGTCGCAGGTCAGCCAGAAATGTCTGTAACAGGGTTCCACCCGGAGCTTCCCTCCCGGCTGGATGTCACGGCACCGATTCAAGCTTCGAGATCAGAACCTACCACCCATGGCCAACACCACCCAGGCTCGCAAGCGAGCCAAGCAATCCGAGAAGCGCCGTCAGCGCAATGCCGCCCTCAAGTCCGAGATGCGCACCGCCATCAAGAAGGTTCGCGCAGCCATTCAGGCAGGCGACAAATCTGCCGCCCAGGCGCAACTGCGCGAAAGCCAGGGTGTGATGGACTCCATGGCTGGGAAAGGTGTGGTCCATGCCAACACCATGTCGCGCAGCAAGAGCCGCCTGTCCGCGGCCGTGAAGGCAATGGGCTGAATCAGCTTCGAAGCTCGCGCCGCCCGTGGTGCGGTCGTGAGTTCCGGGCGCCAGGGGTGAGCAGGATTACGGCGGCAATCATGCCGCCGTTTTGCTTTCAGGGAGGTCGGCGGACCCCATGCAGCACCTCATGAACACCTACGGACGCCTGCAGGTGTCCATCGCCCGGGGCGACGGCCCCTGGGTCTGGGATACCGATGGTCGCCGTTATCTCGACGCGCTGACGGGCATCGCGGTCACCGGACTGGGCCACGCCCACCCGCGCGTGGTGTCCGCCATCGCGGAGCAGGCCGCGCGCGTGATCCACGCTTCCAATCTGTATCGCATTCCTGAACAGGAGCGTCTGGCGGACACGCTCGCACGCGTCTCCGGCATGGATCGCGCCTTCTTCTGCAATTCCGGCTGCGAGGCCAACGAGGCCGCCATCAAGCTCGCCCGCCTGCACGGGCACCACCGCGGCATCGAGCAACCCGTGATCGTGGTGATGGAAAAGGCTTTCCACGGCCGCACCATGGCTACCCTGTCGGCCACCGGGTCCCGCAAGGTGCAGGCTGGTTTCGAGCCGCTGCTGGCCGGCTTCGCGCGCGTGCCCTACGGCGAACGCGCGCCTCTCGAAAGCCTCGCCTCTCGCAACAGCCAGGTGGTGGCGGTGCTCGCGGAGCCTATCCAGGGCGAGGGCGGCATCCACATTCCCGACGAGGGCTGGCTGCGATTCCTGCGCGAGCTCTGCGACCGGCAGGGCTGGCTGCTGATGCTCGACGAAGTGCAAAGCGGTATGGGCCGCACCGGCCGGTGGTTCGCCCACCAGCACGCCGGCATCGTTCCTGACGTAATGACCCTCGCCAAGGGCCTCGGCAACGGCGTGCCCATCGGGGCTTGTCTGGCGAAGGGCGCGGCGGCCGAGGTGTTCACGCCGGGCAAGCACGGTTCCACGTTCGGCGGCAACCCGCTGGCGTGCGCGGCTGCTCAGGCCACCCTCGACGTCATCGAACAGGAACGGCTCATGGACAATGCCACCCGGGTGGGAGGGCTGATCCGCGCCGGACTGGCGCAGAAACTCGACGGGGTTGCCGGTGTGCGCCAGATCCGCGGCAAGGGCCTGATGATCGGAATCGAGCTCGACCGGCCCTGCGGCGAGCTGGTGGCCCGCGGTGTTCAGGCGGGGCTGCTCATCAACGTCACGGCCGAGACGGTCATCCGCTTGCTGCCGCCGCTGATCCTGCAACCCGCCGAGGCGGGCATGCTGGTGGATACCCTCTCCGGTCTTGTCCGGGCCTTCCTGCAAGCGGAGGCGGCGGCGCCTGTGGCCAGCTGAGCCGCCTTGCCGCCGCGATCGCCGCGCCCATGACCGCCCCGCGTCACTTTCTGCAGTTCCGGGATCTGGCCCTCGAAGAGCATGAACACCTGTTCGCGCGCACCCGGGTGATCAAGGGGCGCTTCAAGCGCTACGAGCGCTACTGGCCCCTGGCTGACCGCACCCTGGTCATGATCTTCGAGAAGGCTTCCACGCGTACCCGGCTTTCCTTCGAGGCCGGCATGCAGCAGCTGGGCGGCGCCGCCATCTTCCTGTCCACAAAGGACTCCCAGCTGGGCCGCGGCGAGCCGGTAGAGGACGCCGCGCAGGTGATCTCGCGCATGTGCGACGCGGTGATGATCCGCACCTTCGAGCAGTCAATCATCGAGCGCTTCGCGCGCAGCTCCCGGGTGCCCGTGATCAACGGCCTCACGAACGAGTATCACCCCTGTCAGATCCTGGCTGACATCTTCACCTTCGTGGAGCACCGCGGCTCGATCCGCGGCCGCACCGTGGCGTGGATCGGCGATTCCAACAACGTCTGCAACACCTGGCTTCAGGCAGCCGAGGTGTTCGACTTCAACGTTCACGTTTCCACGCCGCCCGGCTACGAGGTGGAGCCCGAGCGCGCCGGGCTCTACGGGACGGATCACTACGAGCAGTTCGCCGACCCCATGGATGCCGCCCGCGGCGCGGACCTGGTGACAACGGACGTGTGGACCAGCATGGGCTTCGAGGCCGAGAACGAGGCGAGGCGACGCGCCTTCACCGACTGGCAGGTGGACGCCGACATGATGCGCATGGCTGGGCCGGACGCCCTGTTCATGCACTGCCTGCCCGCCCACCGCGGCGAGGAAGTCACCGCCGAGGTGATCGACGGGCCGCGCTCGGTGGTCTGGGACGAGGCGGAGAATCGCATGCATACCCAGAAGGCCCTGCTGGAATTCCTGCTGCTCGGCCGGGTCAACGACTGAGATTCGCAACCCTGCGGATCCGCCGCATCCTGCGTGGCCACCACCATAACCAAATGGAGTCCGACACCATGAAGCCCTTCAAAACGCTGCTTCTGCTGGTGCTGCTGCTGGGCGTCAACGCCGCAGTCGCGCAGGAGAAATTCATCCTCGACCAGAATGGCTGCAAGGTCATCAATCCCTCGCCGCGCCCGGAGGAAACGGTCACATGGACCGGGGGCTGCGGCTCTGACGGCTACACCACCGGCAAGGGCGTGCTGCAGTGGTTCCAGTCGGGCATCGCCGACGAGAAGTACGAGGGCGAGATGGCGCGCGGCTATGCCCACGGCCAGGGCATCCAGACCATGGTGGACGGCGGCCGCTACGAGGGCGAGTGGAAGAACAGCCGGCAGGACGGCGAAGGGGCCTATTTCGCGCCCGACGGCAGCGTCTACCGCGGCGGGTGGAAGAACGGCCAGCCCCATGGCGAGGGTACCTACCGCACCCCCGAGGGCCGCGTGACGCGCGGCCAGTGGGAGAACGGCCGCTTCAAGGGGGAGTCCGGCGAAGACCCCAACAGGACCTGATGCGCGAGGCGCGCCGCCCCGGCGGCACTCTCCTCCTTTTTCCCACACCAACGAGAACGACGCACCCCAGATGAGCGCCATCAAGAAAGTCGTGCTTGCCTACTCCGGCGGGCTGGACACCTCCGTGATCCTCAAGTGGCTCCAGGACACCTACGGGTGCGAGGTAGTCACCTTCACCGCCGACATCGGCCAGGGCGAGGAACTTGCGCCCGCGCGCAGCAAGGCGCTGGCCATGGGCATCAAGCGCGGCAACATCTTCATAGAGGACCTGAAGGAAGAGTTCGTCCGCGACTTTGTCTTCCCGATGTTCCGCGCCAACGCGCTCTACGAGGGCGAGTACCTGCTGGGCACCTCAATCGCCCGCCCGTTGATCGCCAAGCATCTGGTGGAGATCGCCCGCAAGACTGGCGCCGACGCCATTTCCCACGGCGCCACGGGCAAGGGCAACGACCAGGTGCGATTCGAGCTCGGCGCCTATGCGCTGATGCCCAACGTGCGGGTCATCGCGCCGTGGCGCGAGTGGGACCTGCTCTCCCGCGACAAGCTGCTCGCCTACGCCGACAAGCACAGCATCCCGGTGGACTTCAAGAAGCGCAAGGGCGGCGCTCCCTACTCCATGGACGCCAACCTGCTGCACATCAGCTACGAGGGCGGCGTTCTCGAGGACCCGGACTTCGCTCCGGAAGAGTCCATGTGGCGGATGACGGTCTCGCCCGAGAAAGCCCCCAACCGGCCGCAGGTGGTGGAACTCACCTTCGAAAAAGGCGACATCGTGGCCATAGACGGCAAGCGCATGACGCCCGCCAGGGTGCTAGCTACCCTCAACACGCTCGGCGGCCGTCACGGCATCGGCCGGCTGGACATGGTGGAGAACCGCTACGTGGGCATGAAGTCTCGCGGCTGCTACGAGACGCCGGGCGGCAGCATCATTCTCAAGGCGCGCCGCGCCATGGAGTCCATCACCCTCGACCGGGAGGTACTGGCGCTCAAGGACGACCTGATGCCCCGCTACGCCCGCATGGTCTACAACGGCTACTGGTTCAGCCCCGAGCGTGAGCTTCTGCAGGGCCTGATGGACGCGTCCCAGGCCACCGTCAACGGCACCGTCCGCCTGAAGCTCTACAAGGGCACCATGATGTGCGTGGGCCGCTCCTCGAAGGATTCGCTGTTTGACCCGCGCATCGCCACCTTCGATGATGACAAGGGCGCCTACAACCAGGCCGATGCCGCCGGCTTCATCAAGCTCAACGCCCTGCGCATGCGCATCGCCGCCAACCGCCGCCGCAAGCCGAGGAGCCGTTCGTGAGCCACTTCGACAACGTCACCGTGGTGAAGAAGGCCAACGTCTACTTCGACGGCAAGTGCGTCTCGCACACCGTGCTGCTCGCCGACGGCACCCGCAAGAGCGTGGGCGTGATTCTGCCCTCGAGACTCACCTTCACCACCGGCGCGCCGGAAATCATGGAGATCGGCACGGGGGACTGCCGGGTTAGGCGCGAAGCGCAGGGGCAGTGGCGTACCTACGGCGCGGGCGAGCGCTGCAGCGTGCCGGCCAATTCCCGCTTCGACATCCAGACCGAGGCGCCGCTCGACTACGTCTGCCACTTCGGCTGAGCCAGTTCGCCCATGAAGGATTGCCCGTGACCACCATCGCCGTCGTACGCAAGCACGGCATCGCCGCCATCGCCGCCGACACCCTCACCAAGTGGGGAACCGCCAAGGAGTCGGCCGACTACGTGCGCAACCACGGCAAGATCTTCCCGCTCGCTGGCGGCTTCCTGGCGGTGACCGGCGACGCCACCTTCAAGCACATCATCGAGGATTACTTCGGCTCGCTGCAGCCGGCCCCGCGCCTGGACGCGCCCGCCACCATCTTCCGCGTCTGGAACAAGCTGCACGCGGAGTTCAAGGAGCGCTATTTCATTCAGGTGGACGAGGACAAGGAGGACGCCGTGGAGAGCAGCCGCTTCGACGTGCTGATCGCCAACCCCCACGGCATCTTCGGTGTCTCCGGCCACCGCACGGTGCAGGAGTTCACCCGCTTCTACGCCTATGGCAGCGGCAGCGACTACGCCCTGGGCGCGCTCTACTCGGTGTATGACCGGCCCGGTCTGGACGCTGAGGCCATTGCCCGCCACGCCATCGCGGCAGCGGCCGAGTTCGACGACGGCACGGGCGGCCCCATCCACTCCTTCAACGTCGCGCTGCTGCCCGCATGAAGGCGGCCCGGTGGCACCAGGACTGAATCATGCCCTCCTTCGACATCGTCTCCGAGGTGGACCAGGTGGAAGTGCGTAACGCCGTAGACCAGACCAACAAGGAGGTGGGTACGCGCTTCGACTTCAAGGGCTCAGACGCACGGGTGGAGCAGGCCGACAAGGCGCTCACGGTGTTCGCCGACGACGAATTCAAGCTCGGCCAGGTGCGCGACATCCTCACCGCCAGACTCGCCAAGCGCGGCGTGGACGTGCGCTGCCTCGAACTGGGAAAGCCCGACAAGGTGAGCGGCAACAAGGTCAAGCAGACGGTCACCGTGAGAACCGGCGTGGAAACAACACTCGCCAAACGCATCCAGCAGCTGCTCAAGGACGCCAAGCTCAAGGTGCAGGCTTCCATCCAGGGAGACACGGTGCGCGTTTCGGGCGCCAAGAAAGACACGCTGCAGGAAGCCATTGCCCTGGTGCGCAAGTCCGTCACCGATTTTCCGCTGCAGTTCCAGAATTTCCGTGACTGAGCGCAGCGCTTTGGCGGCGCGTGGCTGCCCTCAGGCCGCGCCTGGCCCGGTGAGCCACCGCACCACCCAGGGAATCGCCAGCGCGCCCAGGACCCCGTGCAGTCCCATGGCAAGGCTTGCATAGGCGCCCGCCTCCGCGTTGACGCTGAAGGCGCGCGAAGTGCCGATGCCGTGGGCAGCCACGCCGAGAGCGAAGCCGCGCTGCCACCAGGCCCGCGAGCCCACGGCGTCGAGCACGAAACGGCCCAGCGACGCGCCCAGGATGCCGGTGGTCACCGCGTACACCGCCGTGAGCGTGGGCGAGACGCCGATGCGCTCGGCCACACCCATGGCGATGGGGGCGGTCACCGACTTTGCGTACAACCCCCCCACCAGGAGAGGCTCGGCGCCCAGCGCAGTGGCGATGCCCACAGCCGTGATCATGGACACGGCGCCGCCGCCCAGCAGCGCCGCCAGCATCGGCAGCAACCTGCCCCGCAGTCCCGCCAGCCCCTTGTGGATTGGCACCGCGAGCGACACCGTGGCCGTGCCCAGCAGGAAATGCACGAACTGCGCCCCCTCGAAATACCTGGCGTAGGGCATGTCCAGAACCGTAATGGCCGCTGCCGCGAGCAGGGTGGCGATGGCCACGGGGTTGGCCAGCGGATGCCGTCCGGAATGCTCGTACAGCCAAATGCCTGCCTGCCAGGCCAGCAACGTCAGCAGCAGTGCCGCCAGCGGACTGCCGGAGAGGTATACCCAGATCTCGGCGATGCGCGGCAGATCACTGCCCACGGCGATCCCCGGGGGGCACCAGCAGGCGCAGCAGCAGGGCGCTGGTGGCCACCGTGGCACGCACGCTGGCCACCCGCGCCGCCGCGACGGCCAGGGCGTGCGTGCGCAACTGCGGCAGGAACATCACCACCCCCACGGCGGCTGGCACGAACAGCAGACCCAGGTGACGGCTGAAGGCCGTGGACACCGTGTCCAGGTCGGGCTGTACGTCGCGGCGCAGGGCCAGCCAGCCTAGCAGCAGCAGCAATCCCAGCACCGGACCGGGCGCGGACGGCAGCAGGAACTTCGAAGACACTTCCCCCAGCCCCTGAAACAGCAGCAGCCGGGTGAGGCCCCCGATCACCGCTTCACGCCCTCCAGCCAGCGGTCGTACAGGCCCTCGGCCACGCGCTGCAGCACTTCGAGCCTGGCGGGCATCTCGGCGCGGATGCGCTGGCTCGCCTGCACCCCCGGACCGGGGCTGGCGGCAATCTCCGCCTCGCCGTCATGACACCAGGTCTCGATCAGCGCACGGGTCATCTCCACGTGGCACTGCATGCCCAGGTGCGGGCCGAGGGCGAAGCCCTGGTTGGCGCAGTAGGCGCTGGACATGATCCGGGTGGCCCCGGGCGGCAGCGAAAAGGTCTCGCCGTGCCAGTGGAACGAGTCGAAATGCGCGAGCGGGCCGAACCAGTGCCGCGCCACGGGGTTGTCCGCCACCGTCACGCGGCCCCAGCCGATCTCCTTGTCGGGATTGCGCGTCACCACCCCGCCCAGGGCCTTGGAGATGAGCTGGCCGCCCAGGCAATGTCCGAGCAGCGCCACCTGCTGGTCGGCCGCCTGGCGGATGAGCGCCAGCAGCGGCGCAATCCAGGGCAGGTCGTCGTTGACACTCATGGGGCCGCCCATGAAGACCAGCCCGCTGTATTCGTAGGGGGCTTGCGGCACGGCGTCGCCAAGATCCAGCGCAAACAGTTTCCAAGGAATGCTTCGTGCGGCAAGATGCTCGGCGAAATGACCCGGACCTTCCGTGGGGGAGTGACGAAAAATGGCAACCGGCTTCATGACTCGATCTTTGGTTTTGCTCAAGGCCTTGAATGGTATGGCAGCAGCCATCCTGTGGCTATTTGCTGTGCAGGCCTGGGCCACCGATGTGAGCGTCGTTGGGCTGTTCCCGGGCAAGGCCATCGTCGTGGTGAACGGCGGGAAACCCAAAACCCTCGCGGTGGGCGAAACCGGCCCGGGCGGAGTGACACTCATCAGCGCCCCCACGGACGCGGCCGTGATCGAGGAGGATGGCCACCGCCGTACCCTCGACCAGGGCCGGCAGGCGATAGCCACCCAGTTCAACAACGCCGATCGCCCGCGGGTCACGCTTTCCGCGGACGGGCGCGGCCACTACCTCACCGTGGGCAGCATCAACGGCGCGCCGGTGAAGTTCATGGTGGACACGGGTGCGACCATGGTGTCCATCGGCGCTTCGGACGCGCGGCGCCTGGGCATCGACTTCCGGAGGGGGCAGCAGAGCTACAGCGAAACCGCCAACGGCGTGATCACCGTGTGGCGCATCAAGCTTGACTCGGTGAAAGTGGGAAACATCTCCATGACCAACGTGGATGGCTCGGTAAACGAATCCAACGACATGCCCTTCGTCCTGCTGGGGATGAGCTTCCTTGGCCGCCTCGACCTGCGACACGAGGGCGCTACCCTGACCATGACCCAGCGTTACTGACCGCCGGGCGTCGGCCCGCTCGGGCTCAGGCCGCCGCGCCGCGGCCGCGTATCAGCGCGTAGGCGCTGTGGTTGTGGATGGATTCGAAGTTCTCGCTCTCCACCACGAAGCTCACCACGCGGGGGTCCGCCTGCAGCCGCCCCGCCACATCGCGCACCATGTCTTCCACGAACTTCGGGTTGTCGTAGGCGCGCTCCGTAACGTACTTCTCGTCGGGGCGCGTGAGCAGGCCATAGAGTTCGCACGAGGCCTCTTCCTCGGCCACGCGCACCAGTTCCTCGATCCACACGAAACCGCGGGTGCGCACCGTGAGCGTCACGTGCGAGCGCTGGTTATGGGCCCCGTACTCGGAGATCTTCTTGGAGCAGGGGCAAAGGCTGGTGACCGGCACCACGACGGTCATGCTCTGCACGTACTCCTGGGCGGTAAGTTCGCCGGTGATGGTTACCTCGTAATCCATCAGGCTGCGCACGCCGGACACCGGGGCAGCCTTGTCGATGAAGTAGGGAAAGGTCATCTCGATGTGGCCGGCATCCGCCTCGAGACGCTTGACCATGTGGCGCAGCATGTCCTCGAAGGACTCCACCGAGATCTCCCCTTCGTGGGAGTTAAGAATTTCCACGAAGCGCGACATGTGCGTGCCCTTGAAGTTGTGCGGCAGGTGCACGTACATGTTGAAACTTGCCACCGTGTGGCGCACGCCGCCGCTGCGGTCGCGCACCCGCACCGGATGACGGATGGACTTGATGCCCACCTGGTCGATGGCGAGCTGGCGCGTGTCGGCTGAGCTCTGCACATCAGGGATGGCGATCTTTTCCGGGGAATTCATGGCGGCATTCCAGAGCGTTGCACGAGGCGGGATTATAGGGCGCCCCTGCGAGCGAACGCGGCCTCATCGATGCAGGCGCGCCTCGATGGACTTGCGGATGCCGGCGGGGTCCAGCCCGCATAGCGACAGCAGCAGGGCCTGGTCGCCGTGCTCCACGAAAGCATCGGGCAGCCCCAGACGCAGCACCGGGGTTGCAAGCCTGCAGCGCGCCAGCGCCTCCAGCACCGCGCTGCCCGCGCCGCCGTCCAGGGCGTTTTCCTCCACCGTGACCAGCAGCTCGTGGGAGGCGGCCAGTTCAGCTACCAGCGCCTCGTCCAGGGGCTTGACGAAGCGCATGTCCGCCACTGTGGCGTCCAGGCCCTCGGCCGCCACGAGGCACGGCGCCACCATGGAGCCGAAAGCCAGGATCGCCACCCGCCCGGCGCCGCGGCGCCGCACTACCGCCTTGCCCAGCGGTAGCGCACTCATGGCCGCCCGCAGGGACGCGCCCGGCCCGCTGCCGCGCGGGTAGCGCACGGCTGCTGGAACCTCCAGGCTGAAGGCCGTGAACAGCATCTGCCGGCACTCATCCTCGTCCGAGGGCGCCATTACCACCACATTGGGGAGGCAGCGCAGGTAGGACAGGTCGAAGGCGCCGTGATGGGTGGGGCCGTCTGCGCCGACGATTCCGCCGCGGTCCAGGGCGAACACCACCGGCAGGCACTGAATGCACACGTCGTGGATGAGCTGGTCATAGCCGCGCTGCAGGAAGGTGGAGTAGATAGCCACCACCGGCTTGAGCCCTTCGCAGGCCAGACCCGCGGCGAACGTCACCGCATGCTGCTCGGCGATGCCCACGTCGAAGTAGCGCGCCGGGTATTCCTTCGAGAAGCGCACCAGCCCCGAACCCTCGCGCATGGCCGGAGTGATGGCTACCAGGCGCTCGTCCAGCGCCGCCATGTCGCAGAGCCAGTCACCGAAGATCTGCGTGTAGGTGGGATTGCCACCGCTCTTGGGCTGAATTCCCACCTGGGGATCGAACTTGCCCACGCCGTGATAGAGGATCGGATCCTCCTCGGCCACGTCCATGCCCTTGCCCTTGCGCGTGACCACGTGCAGGAACTGAGGCCCCTTCAGGCTGCGGATGTTGGTAAGGGTGGTGATCAGCGTGTCCAGGTCGTGGCCGTCGATGGGGCCAATGTAGTTGAAGCCGAATTCCTCGAACAGCGTGCCGCCGGTGACCATGCCGCGCATGTGCTTCTCGGCGCGCCGCGCCAGTTCCTCGAGCGGCGGCACCACGCCCAGCACCTTGCCGCTGGCACGCCGCGCCGAGGTGTACAGCCTGCCCGACAGCAGCCGCGCCAGGTAGCTGTTGAGCGCGCCCACGTTCTCGGAGATGGACATGTCGTTGTCGTTGAGGATCACGATCAGGTCCGCATCCATGGCCCCGGCATTATTGAGGGCCTCGAAGGCCATGCCACCGGTCAAGGCGCCGTCGCCGATCACGGCGATGCCGCGCCGCGGTTCGCCCCTGAGCTTCGCCGCCACGGCCATGCCCAGCGCAGCGCTGATGGAGGTGCTGGAGTGAGCCGTCCCGAAGGCATCGTAGGGGCTCTCGTCGCGGCGCGGGAAACCCGCCAGTCCGCCGTACTGGCGCAGAGTGCCCATGCGGCTGCGCCGGCCCGTGAGGATCTTGTGGGGATAGGTCTGGTGGCCCACGTCCCACACGATGCGGTCCTCGGGGGTGTTGAACACCGCGTGCAGCGCCACGGTGAGCTCCACGGTGCCCAGATTGGAGGAAAGATGGCCGCCCGTGGCGGACACCGACTCGATCAGGAACTCACGCAGCTCGCGGGCGAGCTGGTGCAGGCGCTTGCGGTCGAGGGCCCTCAGCTGGGCGGGGTCTTCGATGGTGTCGAGCAGTTCGTAGGGCATCAGAATTCGCGGTTGACAATATAGCGTCCGAGGGCGGCAAGCCGGCCGCCGGCCTCGCCCAGGGGGCCGAGCCCGTCCAGCGCGTCGGCAAGCATGCCGGCCGCGAAGCGGCGCGCCCCCTCCACGCCCAGCACGCTCACGTAGGTGGGCTTGCCGTCGCTGGCGTCCTTGCCTGCGGTCTTGCCGAGGGTGGCGGTGCTGGCGGTGGCGTCCAGCACATCGTCCACCACCTGAAAGGCCAGCCCGGCGAAACCGGCGAACCGGTCTAGCCCGCGCAGGGCATCCGGCGCCAGCGGCGCACCGCAGCGCGCCCCCATCAGCACCGCCGCGCGGATCAGGGCGCCGGTCTTGTGGGCATGCATGAACTCGAGTTCGGCCAGTTCGAGCGTGCGCCCCTGGGCGGCCAGGTCCACCGCCTGCCCGCCAGCCATGCCCCGGGACCCCGCCGCCGTCGCCAGACGCCCCACCAGATCCGCCCGCACGCCCGCCTCCGCGGAAGACTGCGCCAGCACCTGAAAGGCGAGGCTCTGCAGCGCGTCTCCCACCAGCAGGGCCGTCGGCTCGTCATATTGCACGTGCACCGTGGGCTTACCGCGCCGCAGGGTGTCATCGTCCATGCAGGGCAGGTCATCGTGCACGAGGGAATAGGCGTGGATCAACTCCACCGCCGCGGCGGATGCGTCCACAAGGTCGCTCGGCGCCGAGGCGGCCTCGCCCGCAGCATAAGCGAGCAACGGGCGCATGCGCTTGCCCCCTCCAAGCACCGCGTAACGCATGGCCTCGTGCAGGCGGCACGGCTCCACCGACGGCGACGGGAGCAGGCCCTCCAGCACCGCCTCGATGCGCACCTGCCGGTCCTGCATCCAGGCAGCGAGTTCTGCGGGCACCATCGATTCAGGAACCGCCGTCGGGCTCGAAATCGCGCAACAGGCCGTCCTCCAGGACCTTAACCTGCTGCTCCGCATCCGACAGCACGCTCTGGCAGTGGCGCAACAACTCGGCTCCGCGCCGGTAGGCCGCGATGGAGGCTTCCAGTGGAAGCTGACCGGTCTCCATGGTCGCGACCAGGCTTTCGAGTTCCGCCAGGGCGGCTTCGAAACTTTGGGGGGGAGATGGCTCGGCGGCCTCGGCCATGGGCGCTGCTGGTCGCTGTTTGTTGGATGCCGGAGACGGCGAAAGCCCGGAAGGCTACCGGACAGGGGCGCGCAGGGTCAACGCGAGCCAGCGCTGCCGGCCGCTTGCGAGCCCGCCGGAACGCCCCGCCGGACCGGCAATATCCCCTTGCCCCGGGGTGGGGGGAGGGGTACATTGCGCCCCCCAAACGGCGGGGCGGGGGGCGCCCGCCGGAGGTGGGCGGGGGCCGTCATCCGGGCCGCCCCGCAGTCCGCGGCAGCCCGCCATGCTCCCGCGCTTTTTTTCGACCACTCGTGAAACCGGAGGACCCACAGGGATCATGTCCGATCTGGCCGTTG
>DAIPHN010000064.1:0-15634 GCA_036771335.1 Burkholderiales bacterium | reverse complement strand
GAGCGGAGCGCGGCCCGAGCTGCGGACCTCCGAGCACTACTTCTTCGCCCTGTCCGATCCGCGCTGCCGCCGCTTCCTCGATCAGTGGACCCAGCAAGGCGAGCGCCTCCAGCCGGAGGCGCGCAACAAGATCCGCGAGTGGTTCGACCAGGGGCTGAACGACTGGGACATCTCCCGCGACGCGCCCTACTTCGGCTTCGAGATTCCCGGAGCCCCAGGCAAGTACTTCTACGTATGGCTGGACGCGCCCATCGGCTACCTGGGCAGCTTCCGCAACCTCGCCGAAGCCAGAGGCCTCGACTTCGCCGCCTTCGCGAGCGCCGACCGTGCGCGGGCGGAGGGCACCGAGATGGTTCACTTCATCGGCAAGGACATTCTCTACTTCCACGCCCTGTTCTGGCCGGCCATGCTGCAGTTCGCTGGCTACCGCACGCCCAGCAAGGTGTACGCGCACGGCTTTCTCACCGTGAACGGCGAGAAGATGTCCAAGAGCCGCGGCACCTTCATCACTGCCGAGAGCTATCTGAAGCTCGGGCTCGATCCGGAGTGGCTGCGCTACTACTACGCCGCCAAGCTGGGGGCGGGCATGGAGGACATCGACCTCAACCTGGACGACTTCGTCGGCCGGGTCAACAGCGACCTGGTGGGCAAGTATGTGAACATCGCCAGCCGCGCCGCGGGCTTCATCACCAGGCGCTTCGAGGGCAGGCTGGCGGCGCCGCCGTCCAGCGACACGCTGCGCGCCCTGCGAGAGGCCGCACCGGGCATCGCCGCTCTCTACGAGAACCGCGAGTACTCCAAGGCGCTGCGAGAGGTGATGCTGCTGGCCGACCGCGCCAACCAGTTCGTGGACGCCGAGAAGCCCTGGGAACTGGCAAAGCAGCCCGGCGCCGAGGCGCGCCTGCACGCCGTTTGTACCGAGGCCATCGCGCTGTTCCGCCTGCTCACGGTCTACCTCAAACCGGTGCTGCCGGCGGTGGCTGCGCGCGTGGAGGCCTTTCTTGGCGTGCCGCCGCTTGCGTGGTCAGACGCTGGAACCGACCTCCCCGAGGGCCACCGCATCGAAGGCTACCGGCACCTGATGACGCGCATCGACCCGAAGCAGGTGGAGGCGCTGGTGGAGGCCAACCGCGAGAGCCTCAAGCCCGCGCATGAATCCCATTCCCCGCAGCGCCATGCGCAGCACCAGGAGAACGTCGTGAACCAGTACACCCCAACGCCCGCCGCCGCGCCTGCTGCCGAGGCCGCGCTCCCCAATCCCACCATCTCCATCGACGATTTCATGAAGGTGGACCTGCGCGTGGCCCGCGTGGCCGACGCCCAGCACGTGGAGGGTGCCGAGAAGCTGGTGAAGCTGATCCTCGACCTGGGCGGCGAGCAGCGCCAGGTGTTCGCCGGCATCAAGGCCCACTACGACCCAGAGCAACTCAAGGGCCGGCTGGTGGTGATGGTGGCCAACCTGGCGCCGCGCAAGATGCGTTTCGGCGAGTCCCAGGGCATGGTGCTGGCCGCCAGCGCCGAGGGCAGCGGGGTGTTCCTGCTGGACGCGGACGGCGGCGCCCAGCCCGGCATGCGCGTGAAGTAAGCCTGGTGCCCGGGCGCCGCCTGTCCATCCGCGGCCGCGTGCAGGGCGTGGGGTTTCGTGATGCCATGGTGAGCGAGGCCCGCCGCCTTGGCCTCACGGGCTGGGTGCGCAACCGCCGCGACGGCTCCGTGGAGGCGGCGGTTTGCGGCGACGAAGCACAGCTGGCGGCCATCATCGCCTGGTCCCACCGGGGCCCGCCCGCGGCGCGGGTGCTGCGCGTGGAAGTGGCCCAGGACGACGGCGAGTTTCCCAGCTTCTCGCGCTTTCCTACGGCCTGAAGGCGCAGGCGCGTGTGCCGGCAAGAAATTCTTGCCCTGCGACGCAGAATATGTTGCTTGCCTGACCGCTGCCCGGCCCATAGCCTGCCGGCAGTGCAACATCTTCGAGAGGCACAAGGTCATGGATCTGGGTATTGCGGGCAGAAACGCGCTGGTGTGCGCGGGCAGCAAGGGGCTGGGCTGGGCATGCGCCCTTTCCCTGGCGCGGGAAGGGGTGAATGTGGTCATCGTGGCGCGCGGCCGGAAAGCGCTGGAGTCCGCCGCACGGGACATCAACGCGATGGGCCGCGGCAGCGCGCGCGCCGTTGCCGCCGACATCACCACCTCCGAGGGGCGCGCCGCCGCGCTGGACGCCTGCCCCTCGCCCGACATCCTCGTGAACAACGCCGGCGGTCCGCCGTCGGGGGATTTCCGTCAGTTCGACGAGGCCGTGTGGCTCGCCGCCCTGCGCGCCAACATGCTCACCCCCATCGAGCTCATGAAGGCCACCGTGGACGGCATGCTGGAGCGCGGCTTCGGCCGCATCGTCAACATCACTTCCGCCGCCGTGAAGTCGCCCATCGACATCCTTGCCCTCTCCAACGGCGCCCGCACGGGGCTCACCGGCTTCGTGGCCGGGCTGTCGCGCAAGACCGTCGGGCGCAATGTCACCATCAACAACCTGCTGCCGGGGCTGTTCGACACGGAAACGCTGTACTCGCGGTCCGTAGCCATGGCACAGGCCTCGGGCAAGCCCGTGGGAGAGGTGCACCGCCAGCGCATGCAACCCATCCCCGCCGGGCGCTTCGGCGACCCCGCCGAGTTCGGCGACGCCTGCGCCTACCTGTGCAGCGCCCAGGCGGGCTTTGTCACCGGGATGAACTTCCTGATCGACGGCGGCGCCTACCCGGGCACGTTCTGAATACCGCCCGGCCTCCAACCCCGCCGTGAACGATTCGCCCCAGCCGCCGCCCGTAACAGACCCGCTCCTGGCTGCGGAGGAGCGTTTCGACCGCGCCCGCCGGCGGCTCGGCCTGTGGCTCGGGCCGCTGCTCATGGCGCTCGTGCTCGCGCTGCCCCTGCCGCTGCCGGCGGCGGAGGCGGCCCGGCGGGCGGGCGTGCTCGTGCTGGTGCTGGTCTGGTGGATCACCGAGGCCGTGCCCCTGCCCGTGACTGCCCTGCTGGGGCCGGCGCTGGCGGTGCTGCTCGGCGTGGGCAGCGCTGCCGAGATGTTCGCGCCCTTCGGTGACCCCATCGTGATGCTGTTCCTCGGCGGCTTCCTGCTGGCCGAGGCCATGGCCGAGACGGGGCTCGACCGGCGGGTGGCCGGTTGGGTGCTGTCGCGCCCGGCGCTAGCGCGCTCGCCGGGCCGTGTGCTGCTGGCCTTCTGCGCGCTCACCATGGGCTTGTCAGCGTGGATGAACAACACGTCCACGGCAGCCATGCTCTACCCCATCGCCGTCTCGGTGCTGGCGGCCATCGCCGCCGACGCCGGACGCGACGCCCGCCGCCTGCGCTTCGGCACGGCGCTGATGCTGGTGCTGGCATGGTCAGCGTCCATCGGCGGCGTGATCACGCCCGTGGGAAGCGCGCCGAACCTGATCAGCATCGGCCAGCTCCACAAGCTCACGGCCGAACGGATCCCCTTCCTGCACTGGATGGCCATTGCCACGCCCATCGCGCTCGCCCTGAGCGTGTTCATGCTGATCTACTTCCGCTTCGTGCTGCCTCCGGAGCCGGGCCTGCGGGCGCGGCCCGCGGGAGGCCTAGGCGCGCCGCGCGGGCCGCTGTCGGCGCGGGAGCGCAACGTGGTCATCGCCTTCGGGCTCACCGTGTCGTTCTGGGTGCTGCCCGGGCTGCTCGCCATTGCCCTCGGCCCCGCGGATGCGCGCGTAGCGCAGGTGCAGCGCCTGCTGCCCGAGCCCGTGGTGGCGCTGCTGGGTGCTTCGCTGCTGTTCCTGCTGCCCGCCGACCCCGTCACCGGGCGCCGCGCGCTCGCCTGGGAGTCCGCCGCGCGCATCGACTGGGGCACGCTGCTGCTGTTCGGCGGAGGGCTAGCCCTCGGCGGCGCCATGTTCCGCACCGGACTCGCCGCATCGCTGGGCAATGGCCTGGTCACGCTCACCGGCAGCACCTCGGTGGCGGCGCTGACCTGCCTGTTCTGCTGGATCGCCATCGTTCTCACCGAGACCACCTCCAACACCGCCACCGCCACCATGCTCGCGCCGCTTGGCATCGCGGCCGCCACGGCTGCGGGCGTGAGCGCGACGCCCGTGGCCATGGCCATCGCCCTGGGAGCCAGCATGGCTTTCATGCTGCCCGTGTCCACGCCCCCGAACGCCATCGTGTACGGCTCCGGGAGCGTGCGCATCACCCAGATGGCGCGCCACGGGGCGGTGCTCGATCTGGCGGCCGCGATCCTCATCCCGCCGGGGGTGCTGCTGGGCTGCCGGCTGGCGGGCCTCCTTTGAGTCTGCCGTGAGCAACGGCGGCGGCGAGCACCCGCTCATCCCGGGCTTCCGCCAGCGCCTGGTGGCGGCGGGCGAGGCGGACATCGCCGCCGCGGTGGGGGGCGCCGGCCCGCCGCTGCTGCTGCTGCACGGCTTCCCGCAAAGCCACCTCATCTGGCGCAAGGTGGCGCCAGCCCTGGCGCGGCACTTCACCGTGGTGGCCACGGACCTGCGCGGCTACGGCGCTTCGTCCAAGCCGCCGGGCGATCCGGAGCACGTCAACTACAGCAAGCGCCGCATGGCCGCCGACCAGCTGGCGGTGATGGCGGCGCTGGGCTTCGAGCGCTTCGCGGTGTGCGGCCACGACCGCGGCGCGCGCGTGGCCCACCGCCTCGCGCTCGACGCGCCCGGGGCCGTGGAGCGCCTGGCGGTGCTGGACGTGGCGCCCACGCTCGCCATGTACGAAGGCACCACCATGGCCTTCGCGCGCGCCTACTACCACTGGTTCTTCCTCATCCAGCCCGCGCCGTTTCCCGAGACGCTCATCGGTGCCGCGCCCGAGGCCTTCCTGCGCCACCACATGGGTGGCCGTCACGCGGGCCTGGCGCCCTTCCTGCCCGACGCCTGGCCGCACTACGTGCGCGGCTTCAGCGATCCCGCCGCCATCCACGCAAGCTGCGAGGACTACCGCGCCAGCGCAGGCATCGACCTGCGGCATGACGAGGCCGACCGGGCCGCAGGCCATCACGTGCGCTGCCCGCTGCTGGCGTTGTGGGGCCGCCACGGCGTGATCGAGCGCCAGTTCGACGCGCTGGGTGCCTGGCGAGCAGTGGCAACGGACGTGCGCGGCGGATCGCTCGACTGCGGGCACTACATCCCCGAGGAGGCCCCCGATGCGCTGCTCGAGGCGCTGGTACCCTTCCTGCAGGAGCACCGCCCTTGACCAGGCCGCCGCGCGCGACGCCATCGCAGGGCCCACGGAGATAAGGCATGGGACAACGTCTGCCGCCGCTCAACGCGCTGCGCGCCTTCGAGGCAGCGGCGCGCTGCTCCAGCTTCGCGCGTGCTGCCGAGGAGCTCTCCGTCACCCCCGCGGCCGTGAGCCAGCAGGTACGCGGGCTCGAGCAGTTCCTCGGCATCCGGCTGTTCCTGCGCCAGCGCAACACGCTCACGCTCACCGAAGCGGGGCGGGCCTTCCTGCCCGGCGTGCACGAGGCCTTCCGCGGCCTTGCCAGGGCCACCGAGCAGCTCCAGGCGCGGGCCTTCGAGACGCTGCTCAACCTGAGCGCGCCACCCACCTTCGCCACCCAGTGGCTGCGCCCGCGCCTCGCGCGCTTCACCCAGCGCCATCCCGACATCGAGGTGCGGCTGGCCGCATCGAAGGGACTCACCGACTTCGCCCGCGAGGACTTCGACGCCGCCATCCGCTACGGCCGCGGGCCCTATCCCGGGCTGGAGGCGGAGCGCTTCCTGGACGACGAGCTGTTCCCGGTGTGCTCCCCGCCCTCCTGGCGCGCGGCGCCCGGTTGCGCCGCCCCGAGGACCTTCGGCTGCATGTCCTGCTCCAGGACGGCGCCCGACTGGCAGCGCTGGCGCGACCGGCTGGACGTCGAGGGCAGCGACGCACGCAAGGGCCCGGCCTTCACCCCGGGGCACCTGGTGATTCACGCCGCCATCGACGCGCAGGGCGTTGCGCTGGTGAAGCGCTCCTGGGTGGGGGCCGAGCTGGCCGACGGGCGGCTCGTACGGCCTCTCGGGGAATCCCTGCCCTCGGGTTTCAGCTACCGGCTGGTGCGCCCGGCCGGGCGGCCGGTGAGCCGCAAGATGGCCCTGTTCCGCACCTGGCTCTTCGATGAAGCCGGCGTCGACTGCCTCGCACTGCCGGGGGCCGGGACCGCCCTGGCGGTCTGAGCGCCGGGCGCTACTGCGCCGCGCGGCCGCCCTTCAGGCGCGGGCGCTGGCGTAGCCCCCGACGGCGTCCACCACCGGCAGCGCGGCGCGTCCCAGGGCCCGCCCGATGGCACGGGCTTCGAGACGGATCTCCCGCAACTGCCCGGTGAGCGGGTTCGATTGCCCGATGAAGAACAGGCCCGGCGCGAGGGCATGCTCCGCCGCGCCGGTCACGGCAGGCCGGTCCCTCGCATCGATGAGCCCGGGCACATCCACCAGTTCCCGCAGGCCGCTTCGGTAACCGGTGGCGGCCACTACCACGTCGGGGCGCAGCCGCACGGTGTCCGCGGCAATCCCGTCAACCCCGACCGTCCCATCCACCTCAACGTCAGGACCCCGGAAACGGCGCACCTCACCCACGATGCGGATGCCGCCCGCCCGCACGTGGCGGGCGAAATCCTCGTACAGGGTGGGTACCACGCTGGTCTCGCCAAACTTCACCGACAGGCGCGTGCGCGGCAGCGGCAGCCCCCGGGAAGCCAGGTCGCCAAACACCAGCCGCTGCAGACCGAGCATGAGCGAATCCGCCCACGCCGCGGGCAGGTGCCGCAGCACGAGGCCCCAGCCCGCCATGGGAACACCCAGAACGCTGCGGGGCAGCAGATGCGGCGGCGTGCGCACCGAGCAGGTCACCTCGGCCGCGTGCGGTACGAGCCGGCTCGCGATCTCCGCCCCCGAGTTTCCGCATCCCACCACCAGCACCCGCAGTCCTCGAAACGGCTCCGCGCTTCGAAACGCGCTGGCGTGCAGGAGCCGCCCCTTGAAGCTGTCCGCCCCGGGCCAGTGAGGCACCACGGGCACGCGCGAACCACCGGTCGCCACCACCACAGCGCGGGCGGCGAACCGCCGTCCATCCGCCGCCTCCGCCGTCCAGCCAGGCAGGGCGGCATCGCGGGCGATGCGCGCCACCGGCACGCCGGTGAGCACCGGGAAGCCGCCGCGCTCTGGGAAGGACTCCAGGTAGCGGACGAAATCTTCACGGCTCGGCCAGCCGCCGGCGCTGCGCGGGATCGGCTCTCCCGCGAGCCGCGACAGCACCCGGCCGGTGTTGAGCCGCAGGCCGTCGTAATGATTGCGCCAGGCGCTGCCCACCGCCGCGGCCTGCTCCAGCACCACGGGCTTGCGGCCCGCGCGGACCAGTTCACGGGCGGCCGAGAGACCCGCTGGGCCCGCGCCCACCACCACAACATCCGCGGCCACCGCGCTCATGTTCCGGCGGTTCCGAAGTCAATGGACACATCCAGAGGCACGGGCCGCAGGATGGTGTCGGGAATGGGCGCCGTGGGCAGCAGCTTGTGAAGCAGCGCATCCACGCGATCACGGGGCGCGTCGGTCTCGATGGAGATCTTCACGGCCACGCGCTCGAAGCCGGGCGCGCCTGGAGCCACGCCATAGGCCGCCTTGAAGTTGACACGGCCCGACACGTCGATCTTCAGCGCCCGCACCTCGATGCGCTGCGCGGTGAGGCCGCCAATGCAGGTGGCGGCGACACAGTTGCCCACGGCGGTAAGCAGCAACTCCTGGGGAGAAGCACCCAGCGCCGAGCCGCCATAGGCCACCGGCTCGTCGCCTTCCAGGGTGCGCCCGCCCGCGAGTCGAGCCACGGTACGGTAGCCCGTCTTCCACGCCACCTCGGCGCGATACAGGGGCCGGGCGAAATCCCCGTCGCCGTCTTCCCGGATGCGCTGCTGGACCTCGTGGGAACCCTCCGGCGACAGTCCATTGAGCGGCCGTTCCGCGATTGAGTCTTGTGGTGTCATCTCATCGATCTCGTCTCGGTGTGGGAAAAGGATCAGGCGGCATGCTCGGCCGCCAGCGCCTCGTGTTCGAGAAACGCGTCCAGCGTCGCTGCCAGGGTCTGCACCGCCGGGTCGCCGCGTACGCGCGGGCGGTCGAAGGGCAGGTCCAGCACGCGGGCCACGTGGCCGTGCGGGGCGCTGGCCATCAGCACGATCCGGTCGGCCAGCAGCACGGCCTCGTCGAGATCGTGGGTCACCATCAGGACCGTGGCGCCGGTGCGCCGCCAGACGTCGAGGAGCGTGCGCTGCATCAGCCGCCGCGTCTGGGCATCCAGGGCCGAGAAAGGCTCATCCAGCAGCAGCAGGCGGGGCTCGAGGGCAAGCGTGCGCGCGAGCGCGACGCGCTGGCGCATGCCGCCCGACAGCCGCGAAGGACGCTCGTGGGCGAACTCGGCGAGCCCGACTTCGCCCAGCAATGCGGCGGCCCGCTCCAGCGCGGGCCTGGCGCTCACGCCCGCGTTGCGCAGCGCGAACGCCACATTGCCCGCGGCGCTCATCCACGGAAACAGGTTGTGGTGCTGGAAAACCAGCGCGCTGTCGGGCACGGGCCCCTGCACCGCCGCGCCGTCCACTGTAATGCTGCCCTCGTCAGCAGTGGCGCGCCCGGCGGCCAGCTCCAGCAGCGACGTCTTGCCGCAGCCGCTGCGCCCCAGCAGCACGTTGAAGCTGCCAGGAGCGAGATCGAGCCTGTCCACGCGCAGCCGCTGAATGCCAGCGTAGCGGCGCACCACGCCGCGCAACTCAAGCCGCGCGCCGCGCATGTTCGACCGTTCCGTGCAGAGTTCCCACCACGGCCTTCTGCAGACCCAGCAACAGGCGGTCGACGGCGAAGCCGATCAGGCCGATGACCAGAATGCCGATCATCACCACCTTCATGTTGTACATCTGCTGAGCCATCACGATCATGTAACCGAGGCCGGAGTTGATGCCCGCCATCTCGCCCGCCAGCGCAGCCATCCAGGCCCCGAAGAAAGCCATGCGCAGGGACGTGAGGGCGGCGGGCAGGATCGCGGGCAGCCTGACGTTCCACCACAACCCCCACCGGGACGCGCGCAGGTTGCGAGCGATCGCGAGATACTCCGGCGCGATGTTCTCGAGTGCGGCGACAAGTGACAGCGTAAGCGTCCCGGAAACCGCCATGAAGACGATGAACACGGCCGCCTGGCCGCCGATTCCCACCAGAACGATGGTGAAGGGAATCCATGCCACGGGCGCGACCGGCGCGAGCGACTGCACGATGGGCAGCACCAGGCGGCGCGCGAACCGGACCTCGATGATGGCCGCTGCTGCCAGCAACGCCGCTACTAGCCCCAGAACCATGCCCGCACCGACGCGCGAAAGTGTGACGATGACCGCCTCGGAGAGACCCATTCGCTGCTGCCCGAACCCGATGCGCACCTCGCCCGACAGGGCATAGGGAAGCGTCTTGCTCGGCGGAGGCAGGATCTGAGCATTCAGAAGGCCCGCGTGGGTGGCCGCCTCCCACGATCCCAGTAGCAGGCCCCACGCCAGCGCGAACCAAACCGCCGCCGAGAGGGCGCGCCGGACCCTGCCACCCCAGCGCGCGGGTATCCTGCGCGCGCCGCTCGAACCCGGGGCAGTGTGTTGGCCGGGGCTCGCGGCAGCACACGGATCGAACCCCGGGGGGGCTGACGCTCTCGCCCGGGCTGCGCCCGGGAGTGCCAGTTCCATGAGCGGCGGTCCCTCAGGCAGGCTGGAGCTTCAGGTCGAGCACGCTGTCGATGGACACGTCCTTGAAGTAGCCCAGTTCGATGAGGTACTTCACGCCGGTACGCAGACCCTGCACGCCCACCGGGCTGATGACCGGGTTGGGCACCTGGCGGCGCAGCGCCGCCGCCAGGATGGGACGCGGCGCGCCGTAGATGGGCTGCAGGTCGTCCCAGGCGGCCTCGTAGTTCGCCGCCAGCGCCCGCGCCGACTCCGACAGCACGCGCAGGTAGGTGCGGATCGCGTCCGCCTTCGCCTTGCCGGTGGCCTCCTTGGTGGTGACCACGCAATCCGCAGCCTCCGGGCCCCAGACGCTGTTGGAGTCGGCGAGGTAGGTGCCTCCGGACGCGCGCACCACGGTCTCGGCGTAGGGCTGGGCGAGCGTGCACACGTCCACCGCCCCGCTCGACAGCGCCTCGCCCATGCCCACCATGCTCGGGAAGAAGGTCATGCGGTAATCCGAGTAGGACTTGCCGCCCCTGGACATGGTGCCGTAGCCCACCAGCTCCAGCGTGTCCAGGCGCAGGGTGCCCACGCGCAGGCCCTTGCCGGCCGCCGCGAGAAACTCCTGGACGTTCTTGACGGAACCCTTGCGCGCCACCAGCTCGATGCCAGCCTTGCCGGAACCGCCCACGATGCGCAGGTTGCGCGTACCCTCGGCGTACGCCGCGATGGTGGTGGTCCAGGGTCCGTGAATCAGGTCAAGCTTGTCCGCCACGAGCGCCTGCAGCGACTCGGACGGGCCGTTGAACTGGTTGAGCACCACGTTCAGCCCGGCCTTCTCGAACAGGCCCCTCGCCTTGGCCAGAAGCAGGTGCTGGACGCATCCCGCCGGCAGGTGGCCCACCGTGAGCAGCGTGCCGCCCGCCGCGGCCTCCGCGCGCGTGGCAGCGGCCAACTGCGCCAGGCCCCCTGCCGAGATGGCCAGGCCGCACGCGCCGCAGCCGCACAGAAAACGGCGGCGACTGGACAGCCGCCCGGAAGGCGTCACAACGGGAGGGATCTCGAACAGGTCGGTCAGCTTCATGATCGTCTTTCGGCGCATTGCCATCGGGTTGGACTGCAACGGCGACGCACTCTAGCCGCCACCCTTGAAAACCCGAACGACTTTTTTCCGAAAACGAAATTCCAAACTGGAATACGCGCTGGCGCTTCAGCAGAACAGGACGCGGAGACCCTCCAGGAAAGCCCGGACCCCGGACTCCCCTTCCCGGGGCGCCCACGGCGCCCTCTCGTCCTCACCAGGCGGCCGGTAGGGCCCGGCCTTGGCCTCGAAGAACACGGAGCCGGACTCCAGGGACAGGATGGAGTGCCAGGTTCCCGCCGGAAGGGTGACCCCTGCGGTCGCACCCGGCTCCAGCACCCTGGCGGCAGTCACGTTGCCCGCGTCGTCAAAGATCACCACGCCGAACCGTCCCCGCAGCACTACGAAGGTTTCGTCCTTCTCCGCCTCCAGGTGACGGTGCGGGGGCACGTAGCTGTCCGGCTCCATCGCATTCAACAGCCGGTGGCACGCGGAATCGTCGCGAGGGTGGAAATTGAGGTTCCTGCGGCGCCGCGGGCTCGCGCCTGCCGCCGCTCCGAGGCCGTCGAGCAACGCCGCATCGATGAACGCGGGGGCGCCGGGTGGAGCGCTCATCCGGGATACACCAGCTGCACGCTGCCCGGCTCGAGCCATTTGTGCAGCTCCTGCAGCAGCAGTTCGTCGGGGACCACGCGCCAGGCATCACCCAGCAGCACCACCACGCTCGCGTCGCCGTTGCGGTATTCGATGGTCACGGGGCAGGCGCCCGAATCCTTGCGGTAGGGCTCGAGCATCTGGCGCAGCTTGCGCGCGCTCGCTTCGCCATTCATGGACAGCTTGAGCGCCCGGGCGAACCGCGCCCGGGCCTGGACCACGCCGTACACCTTATCGGCCAAGATGCGTAGCGTGGCGGCCTGCTCGCCGTCCTCGGCGCCGCGGCGCGCCATACGCAACCGCGCCTCCATCAGCACCACCGCATCCTCCTTCACCAGGTCGCGGTACTGGTCGAACACCTCGGCGTAGAGCGTCACCTCCTGGCTGCCGGTGCCGTCGGAGAGCACCGCCACCGCCATGCGGCCGCCCTGGGTCTTCTGCATGCGCACGCTCTCCACCACGCCGCCAATCACCACCGAACGCGCCTGCTCGTCGGGGCCGGGCGCCTGCAGGCGCGTGAGCGGCGCGCGCACCACTGAGGCGAATTCGCGCGCGTACTCGCTGAACGGGTGCCCGCTCAGGTAGAAGCCCAGAGCGGCACGCGCGTGCTGCAGGCGCTCGCCCTCGCTCCAGGGCGGGGCCTGCACCATCGCTACCGCGGGGCGGGCGCCCTCCTGCACCGAGCCGAACAGGCTCGACTGCTGGGCGTTGCGCTCGGCCTGCTCGGCTGCGGCCAGCGCCACGCCGGCGCTGGCGAACAGCCGCGCACGGGCCGGATCAATGCCGTCGAAAGCCCCGGCCTTCACCAGCGACTCCACCACGCGGCGGTTCACCAGCCGGGTGTCCACGCGGCTGCAGAAGTCGAACAGGTCGCGGAACGGCCCGCCTGCCTCGCGGGCCGCCACGATGCTGTCGATGGCCGCCTGGCCAGTGCCCTTCACCGCCCCCAGGCCGTATCGGATGCGTGTCCGGTCCACGGGTGCGAAGCGGTAGCCCCCTGCATTGATGTCGGGCGGCAGCACCTCGAGAGTGTTGGCGCGGGCGTCCTCGAAAAACAGTTGCACTTTGTCCGTGTCATCCATTACCGCGGACAGGTTGGCGGCCATGAAGGCCGCCGGATGGTGGGCCTTGAACCAGGCGGTCTGGTAGGCCACCAGGGCATAGGCTGCGGCGTGCGACTTATTGAAGCCGTAGCCGGCGAACTTCTCCATGTAGTCGAAGATCTCGTTCGCCTTTGCCTCGCCGATGCCGCGGCCAGCGGCGCCAGCCACAAAGATGGCTCGCTGTTTGGCCATTTCCTCGGGCTTCTTCTTGCCCATGGCCCGGCGCAGCAGGTCGGCACCGCCCAGGGAATAGCCGGCGCACACCTGGGCCGCCTGCATCACCTGCTCCTGGTACACCATGATGCCGTAGGTGGGCGCCAGCACCGGCTCGAGCAGCGGGTGGAGGTATTCGAAGCGCCGGCCATGCTTGCGCTCGATGAAGTCGGGGATCAGGTCCATGGGCCCGGGGCGGTAGAGCGCCACCAGGGCGATGATGTCCTCGAAGCGGTCGGGGCGCGCGCGCGCCAGCAGCTCCCGCATGCCGCGCGATTCGAACTGGAACACCGCGGTGGTGTTGGCGGCGGAGAAGATCCGGTAGGCGGCCGGGTCATCCAGGGGCAGCGCCTCCAGGCGGATGTGGCTTTCTGGGTCGAGCTGCTTCACGTAGCGCAGCGTCCACTCCAGCACCGTCAGGGTGGTCAGGCCGAGGAAGTCGAACTTCACCAGCCCCACCGCCTCCACGTCGTCCTTGTCGACCTGCGACCCCACCGCCTCGCCGCCGGAGGGGCAGTAGAGCGGGCAGAAGTCGGTCAGCCTGCCCGGTGCGATCAGCACGCCGCCGGCGTGCATGCCCACATTGCGGGTGAGGCCCTCCAGCTGCCCAGCGAGCGCCAGCAACTCGCGGGTTTCCTCCTCGTTCTGCTCGCGCTCGCGCAGCCGCGGCTCCATCTCGCGGGCCATGGCCAGGGTGATCAGCTTGCCGGGCTGGAACGGGATCAGCTTGGCGAGCTCGTCGGTGCGGTTGTAGTTCCACTCCATCACCCGCCCCACGTCGCGCACCACGGCCTTGGCGGCCATGGTGCCGAAGGTGGCGATCTGAGCTACCGAGTCCTCGCCGTACGTGCGGCGCACGTAGTCGATGACGCGATCGCGGCCCTCCTGGCAGAAATCCACGTCGAAGTCGGGCATGGACACGCGCTCGGGATTGAGGAAGCGCTCGAACAGCAGGTCGTAGCGCAGCGGGTCGAGGTCAGTGATGCCCAGGGCGTAGGCCACCAGCGACCCGGCCCCCGAGCCGCGGCCCGGCCCCACGGGCACGCCGTTGTTCTTGGCCCAGTTGATGAAGTCGGCGACGATGAGAAAGTAGCCCGGGAAGCCCATCTGCACGATGGTGCGGATCTCGAAATCGAGCCGCTCCACGTAGCGCCGCCGCTGGGCTTCCCGGCTTGCGCTGTCCGGGTAGAGCGCTTCGAGGCGCGCGTCGAGGCCGGCCCGTGCCTGGCTGTGCAGGTAGTCCTCGAGGCTGGTGCCCGCGGGCGTGGGAAACAGGGGGAGGCGGCTGCGGCCCAGATCGAGAGTCAGGTTGCAGCGCCGCGCGATCTCCACCGCATTGTCCAGCGCCTCGGGAATGTCGGCAAAGCGCTGCGCCATCTCCTGCTGGGTGGCAAAGTACTGCTGGGGCGTGAAGCGGCGCGGGCGGCGCTGGTCGGACAGCACATGGCCCTCGGCGATGCACACGCGCGCCTCGTGGGCCGTGAACTGCTCCGCCCGCGCGAACTGCACGGGATGGGTGGCCACCGGCGGCAGCCGCAGGTCGGAGGCCAGGCGCAACAGCGCCGGCTCCACGGCGGCCGCATCGGCATGGCCGGCGCGCTGAAACTCGAGATAGAAGCGATCCGGAAACAGCGCCGACCACCGGCCCGCCAGGCGCCGGGCGCGCGCCTCCTGGCCAGCGAGCAGGGCCTGGGCGATGTCGCCAGCGGCGCCCCCGGACAGGGCGATCAGGCCGTCGGTGCCCTCCTCGGCGAACCACTCCGTCCGCAATTCGGCCCGGCCATGGCGATGGGGGTCGCGCCAAGCCCGCGAGAGCAGGCGGCACAACCGCAGGTAACCCCCGCCGTCCTGCACCAGCAGCAGCAGCCGCGCGGGCTTGTCGCCGTCGTCTTCGTTGGCGAGCCAGACGTCGCAGCCCGAGATGGGCTTGACCCCGGCCGCCCGGGCCGCAGAGTAGAACTTCACCAGCCCGAACAGATTGCCCAGATCGGTGAGCGCCAGGGCTGGCATCCCGTCCCCGCGGGCCATGGACACGGCCTCATCGATGCGCACCGTGCCATCCACCACAGAGTACTCGCTGTGCAATCGGAGGTGGACGAAACGCGGCTCGGACATAACATCCGGATTCTAACCGCCGGCGCCGGCGCATCCGCGGGGACCGCGGCATGACCGCCCTCGGTCTATGGTGATAAGCTGCGCAGGCATCTTGCTGCCGGCAGCGAGGTCACCCACAGTTCGATTCCAGCCATGCCAACCGTCCGCCTTCTCGCCTGTGTCGCAGTCGCGTTCTGGAGCGCGGCCATGGGGGCAGTTGCCCAGCAGGTCTACAAGCACGTACTGCCCGACGGTAGGATCATCTACACCGATCAGCCCCAGCAAGCGGGCGCCGCAAAATCCAAGACGGTCGAATTGCCGGCGTCGCCTTCGCAAGACGACAAGGAAAAGGCACAGAAGCGCGCGGACGAAAACAAGCAAAAGCGCCAGGAGCTGGAGCAACGGCTCAAGGCACGGCGCGACCTTCTCGAAGCCGCTGATCGCAAGCTGAACGAAGCTCGCAAGGCGCTCGCCGACGCTGAGGCTAATCTCGAGCGCGGGCGCGAATCCCAGGCAGGGGATCGCACAGGGAACGCCGGCCCGAGCACTCGCTTGAACGAACGCTATTGGGAACGGCAGGCCGAGAACGAGCGCGCCGTGGCGGAAGCCCGCAAGGCCCTCGAAGAGGCCCAGCGCGCGCGCGCCGACGCGCGCTGAGGCTGGTCCCGCCCCACCCGTTCGCCGGCAGTTCGGCCCCGAATGGAAATGGCACTCTCGTACCCATGACTCCCAGCCGGTACAATTTTAATCAGGTGCGCGGTCTGAAGCTGCACGAGC
>DAIPHN010000063.1:0-15960 GCA_036771335.1 Burkholderiales bacterium | reverse complement strand
CGTTCCGATAGCGTTGCCCGCAAGGCCAAGCCCCGACGCACCCAAACCAAAGCCCAGCGCGCCGCCGATCATGCCGCCCGTGCGCCCCTGAGACATGCCGCAAAAGGGCGACCCACAAGACGACGCCCCCGGGGCCGCCAACCCCCCCTCCCCGGCGCTCAACGAAGGGCAGTCGGGCAACGGCAGGGGACGGGGGGGCGACGCACTGCACCTCGCCCCCCCGCGCGCCGTCCGGCCCTACCGCGGCCGGAACTGCGCCGCCATACTGGCGAACCTCGTAGCGCCCACCCTGCTCGGCCACGCCGGGGGCACCGACGCCGCAGCCACGGGCGGAGATCCCGGCGGGCGTATCTAGATCGAAGCATGTACTACGCCTTCTTCGGTCTCAAGCGCCCGCCCTTTCGCATTACACCGGACACGGAGTTCTTTTTTGGGGGAGCGAACCGCGGCGCGGTGTTGGACGCGCTCGCGTACGCCATCCTCAACGGCGAGGGCATCGTCAAGGTCACGGGCGAGGTGGGCACCGGCAAGACCATGTTGTGCCGGATGCTGCAGGCGCAGCTTGCCGACCGCGTGGACATCGTCTATCTGGCGAATCCCAACGTCTCACCCGACGAGATCCTGCACGCCATCGCCTTCGAACTACGGTTAGCCTTGGCACGGGATGCCAAGCGCCTGGAGGTGATGCACACGCTCCACGACCACTTGCTGCGGCGCCATTCCGAGGGCCGCCAGGTGGTGGTATTCGTGGAGGAGTCACAGGGCATGCCTATCGCCACGCTGGAGGAGATCCGGCTGCTCTCCAACCTTGAGACCCACCACCACAAGCTCCTGCAGCTGGTGCTCTTCGGGCAGCCGGAACTGGACGAAAGCCTGCGCAAACCGAGCATCCGCCAGTTGAGGGAGCGCATCACTCACAGTTTCTGTCTCGCACCTCTGACGGAGTCGGACATCAGCCAGTACCTCGATTTCCGGTTGCGTGCCGCAGGTTACAGAGGGCCAGGCTTGTTCTCTCCCAAAGTCGTGTCCTTCATCGCCAGTGCCAGCCGTGGGCTCACCCGCCGGATCAACCTGATCGCCGAGAAAACGCTACTGGCGGCCTTTGCAGCCAACACCCATACGGTGACGCTGGAGCACGCCAGGGTGGCGGTGGGCGACAGCGAATTCAGCCGGCAGTCGCTCGGGCCGCGCAGGCTGGGGCGTTTCCGGACACTGGCAGGTGGAGTAATCGCCATCATCGCCTTGGCGATTGCGGCATGGGGGGCCTGGTGGCTGCTGAACCACAACAGCGATTCACTGCCGCGAGCGGCGACCGGGGCCATTACGGCGCCTCCGGTACTCTCGCAACCCAGGGTCCCATAGCCCATCAGGCAACCCTGACGGTAGCGCCGGGGGCGACCATCGCACGCTGAGTACATCAACCATGCAGCTGTTGGTCAGATAGTGCGCGGGGACGACAGCGACAGCTCGGCCGATCCGCACCCCCGCCGGCGCTACTGCCGGCTGTCGGACCCGTGCCACACCCAGAGCAGTTTCACGCAACATCAATCAGTTGGAACCGGACACACGCCGCTCGTATATGATTCAAAAGTGAAAATGGACTTTTCCGTCAAACGCTCAGCCAATGCTCTGGCGTCCGGACGTCCGTCCTGCCGCGAGGTACCTCTTTGCCGCACGCAGGCAGCCGTGGCAGCGGGACGCTGCGAAAGGGACGGTCAAGGCTCCGGAACCTGGGTTTCGCCCCTCCAAAACAGCAGCCGAGCTTCCGTCTTCTTGGTCCTGGCGGCTCTGGGACTGGCGCCGATCGCGGGCTGCAGCTACCGAGCACCATCCCTGCCCGTATCACAGGGCCATCTGACTGCCGACAAGGCATCCGCCAACCACGGGGCCGGGGACGTCCCGGCCCCGGTGTCCGTGCCAACCCCGCCCGCGCCCCGCCCCAAGCCAAACTTGCCCACCTACAGCGTGGTGGTCAACGAAGTGCCCGTGAAGGAGCTGCTGTTCGCGCTGGCACGCGACACGAGGCAAAACATCGACGTGCATCCGGGCATCACGGGCGTGGTGAGCCTGAATGCCATCGACGAGACGCTGCCCGCCATCCTCGATCGCGTGTCGCGTCAGGCAAATCTTCGCTGGAGGCAGGACGGGCGCTCCATCTCGGTTCAGGCCGATACGCCCTACATCAGCACTTACAAGGTCAACTACGTGAATGTGGTGCGCAGTACCGACTCCACCGTGGGCGTATCCGGAATCATCGCCACCGTTGGCGCGGGCGGTGCGGGCGGCGCAGGAGGAGGGGGCGGGGGAGGTGGAGGGGGAGGTGGAGGGGGAGGGGGAGGCGGCGGAACTGCAAACGCTTCCTCTACTACGGTGACCACCACATCCACGAACGACTTCTGGAAAACTCTCGAAGCCAACGTCAAGGCCATCCTGTCCGCTACCCGCGCCCAGACCCAATCCTCCGAGGAGCGCGCCGCCCGGATCGAAGCGCTCAAACAGCGCCGCGATGAGCGCATCGCCCAAGCCGAGGCTGTGGCTCGCGCTGGGGAAAATGCCAAGGAGCTTTTCGCCACCGCCTTCGATGGCCAGCAGACGGCGCCCATCCCGGGCGACGTAGTGAACGAGGTGGTGGTGAACCCCGTAGCCGGGACCGTCACGGTCATGGCCACCCAGGCCCAGCACATCCTGGTGCGCGAGTACCTGGACAGCGTCATGTCCTCGGTGCAGCGTCAGGTGCTCATCGAGGCCACCATCGTGGAGGTGGAACTCTCGCGCCAGTACCAGGCTGGCGTGGACTGGGGCCGCATCGCCGGTAGCCCCGGCGCGGGCTTCACCTTCCGGCAGCTCATGACGGCGGGGGCTCTGTCCTCTCCGCCCTCCATGACTGTGGGCTATTCCGCGGATGCCGCCGGGAACATCTTCGCCACCATCCGGCTGCTGGAACAGTTCGGCACAGCACGGGTTCTTTCCAGCCCGAAGCTGATGGCCCTCAACAACCAGACCGCGCTGCTCAAGGTCGTGCGCAATCAGGTCTACTTCACGGTGCAATCCACGGTCCTGACCACTGTGAATGCGGGATCAACCACGAACGTCACCACCACTGCGCGCACCGTGCCCATCGGGCTGGTGATGAGCATGACGCCGCAGATCAACGACAACGGTCAGATCACGCTGACAGTGCGCCCCACGGTTACCAGCCAAGTGGGAGAAGCCGTGGATCCAAATCCCAACATCACCATCAGGAACCTGATTCCGGTGGTGGAAGTGCGCGAGATTGAGTCGGTACTACAGGTGGTGAGCGGCCAGACGGCCATCCTCGGCGGCCTCATCAAGGACGAGGTGGACCGCAACCGAAATCAGGTGCCCGGCTTGGGCAACACCCGCGCTGGCGACCTGTTCGCCTACCGTAGCGACTTGGCGCGCAAGTCCGAGCTGGTGATCTTCCTGCGGCCGGTGGTGGTACCGAACCCTTCCCTCGAGTCGGAGGAACTCAAGGGGCTGCGCCACCTGCTGCCGCGCACAGACCAGCTGGGCACCCTGCCCGCGGACGCCCCGCGGGCGCGCTGACCCACCATGAGCCTGCTGCTTCAGGCCCTGCAGAAGGCGGCCAAGGATCGGGAGTCGGTCCAGCCCGATATGGAGGTCTCTCGATCTGGTCTCGATCTGGAGCCCGGCGAGATCCAGCCTGTTGCGATGCGCGCAGGCACAGCCTCGGCGCTCGGCGAGTTGCCGGCCAGTGGCGGCGGGCCCGATGAGCCCAAGCCGTCCCCACAACAGGCCGCCGCGGTGCTCGGCGCCGAAGCGCGCGAGGCTCCCGCCAGACGGCTGCCCGGCTTCAGCCTGCGCCCCGTGCCCCTGGTTGCCGGTGCAGCGGCCGTGTTGATGGCGGGCTATGGGGTCTATGTATACATCGCCATGTCCAACCCGGGGATGTTGGCCGGCACTTCGGGCAGCACGACCCGCCAGCCACCGCCAATGGCGGTGAGGCACGCTTCACCGCCGGGCTCACCACAAGCGGCAACGCCCGGTCCCGATGTTCTCCAAACACCCGCCCAGGGCCCGTCCCCCGCCGCGGCGCAGGCCAATGGCGCGCCCGAGTTGGCGAAAGTTGCGCCCTCCGCCGCGGCCGAAGGCTCACCAGGAGCGGCAGAGAGCGGGCCCCATGCCAGCGCCAATCTGAGTCTCAGCAGCGCCGACGATCTCGCCACCATCCCAGCGGCTGGGCTGCGAGCACCGGCCGCCCGCAAACGTACTGCCGCCCCCGTGCGTGAAGAGCAGCCCGTCGCCGAAGCCTCGCGGCCCGAGCGCCCCAAGGCCCGAGCTGCCGGCGCTGTGCCCGTTATGCCCGACGACGACCGCGTGAAAGTGCGGGCCACCGAATCGCCCCGCGGGATCGGTGCCCGCATCGAGGAAGCCTGGACCAACGCACAGCGTGGCAGACTAGCTGAAGCCGAGGCCATCTACGAGTCGGTGCTTGCCATGGACCCGCGCAACATTGATGCGCTGTTGGGACTTGCCTCCATCGCGTGGCGGCAGGGGCGCACCGAGCGCGCCGGCGAGTTCTACGGGCGAGTGGTGGATCTCGACCCGCAGAACACCGCTGCCCACTCCGGCCTGATCGGGCTGCTGGGCATGACAGACCCGGTCGCATCCGAGAGCCGACTGCGGGAAATGATCGCCCGCGAGCCCTCCGGTCAATTGTTCTTCACGCTGGGGAACCTTCACGCCAGACAGGCCCAGTGGGCGCAGGCCCAGCGCGCCTATTTTCAGGCGTTTCAGACCGAGCCGGGTAACCCGGATTATGCCTTCAACCTCGCCGTGAGCCTGGACCGCCTTGGCCAAGCGAAGCCAGCCCTGCAGTACTACCGAAAGGCAATGGAGCAGTCCCTAGCCCAGGGGCGCGCCGGTTTCGACCAGAAGGCGGCGGTGGCCCGCATCGCGCAACTCGCTTTGTCCGAGGATGGCGCCCAATGAACGCCCAGAGAGGCGCGGTGCACGCCAGAGAGGCGGCCAGCGAGCCCCGCCGGAAGATGCGTCTGGGCGAATTGCTCGTGCAGGAAGGGCTCATCACGCCCGACCAGCTGCGCATTGCCCTCACCGAACAGAAGACCCACAAGTTGCCTATTGGTCGCTTGCTGGTGCGTCTTGGGTTCGTCACCGAGGCCACCGTCCGCGACATCATGGCGCGAACCATCGGCAAGGAGGCCATCGACCTGTCTCAGGTTGTGGTGGACGCGGAAGCGCTCAAGCTGGTGCCCGAGGAGTTCGCCCGCCGCCATCGGCTGCTGCCCATTGCTTTTGATGCGACTTCTCGTGTGCTATTGGTCGCGGTCACGGAGTTGTTCAACGTAGTGGTTATCGATCAACTGCGCGCCTCCCTGCCGGGAGACATGCAATTGCGCACAGTGCTGGCCGGCCAGGCCCAGCTCGAAGACTATATCGACCAGTTCTACGGCCACGAGCTTTCGGTGGACGGCATCCTGCGGGAGATCGAGACTGGCGAACTCGACTGGCAGAGCCTGCAGGCAAACGATGACGAATACACCCAGCCCATCGTGCGGCTGGTAGGGGCGTTGCTGATAGATGCGGTGAAGCGCGGCGCCTCCGACATCCATTTCGAGCCCGAGCAGGCTTTCCTGCGGGTGCGCTACCGCATTGACGGGGTTCTGGAGCAGATCCGCAGCTTGCACAAGACTTACTGGCCCGGCATCGTAGTTCGTCTCAAGGTGATCAGCGGCATGAACATCGCCGAGACGCGCGCACCCCAGGACGGGCGGCTGTCGCTAAACCTCAATGGCAGGCCGGTGGATTTCCGCGTAGCGAGCCACCCTACCATCCATGGCGAGAATATCGTTCTGCGGGTGCTCGACCGCGAAAAGTCCATCATCACCCTTGCGCAGATGCGGCTCCCCGAGCCAGTCATGGCAAAGCTCAACCTGATGCTGGCTCGCCCAGAAGGCATCCTGCTGATCACCGGGCCGACCGGTTCTGGCAAAACCACCACCCTCTATTCACTGCTCGCGCAGATCAACCTGGAGGGCGTGAACATCATGACTCTCGAGGATCCGGTGGAGTATCCGGTGCCGTTGATGCGCCAGACATCCGTGGGCGATGCCGTCAAGCTCGATTTTGCCAACGGCATACGCTCCATGATGCGGCAGGATCCGGACATCATCCTGGTGGGCGAGGTGCGCGACAAGGACACCGCGGAAATGGCGTTTCGCGCCGCCATGACCGGCCACCAGGTTTTCACGACCCTGCACACGAACTCGGCACTGGGCGCCTTTCCCAGGCTGTTCGACATCGGCATCATGCCCGACATCATCTCGGGCAACGTGATCGGAGTAATCGCCCAGCGGCTGGTGCGCGCGCTCTGCCCGCACTGCAAGACCGGATACCAGCCCTCATTGGAGGAAAAACATATTCTCGGCCTGCCGCCGCTCAGTGCGGATACCATCTACCGCCACCGCGACGGAGGCTGCCGCCAGTGTAATGGCCGCGGATTCAAGGGGCGCGTAGCGGTGCTGGAAATCCTTCACATGGACGGCGACCTGGACGAGCTCGTGGCGCGTCGCGCCACTACCCGCGAACTGCGCCGCATGGCGATGGAAAAGGGGTTCCGCTCCCTCCCCGAAGAGGGCATTGCCCGGGTGCTGGAAGGCCTGACCAGCCTCGCAGAAGTGTCTCGCTCCATCGACCTGACCGGACGCCTGGCCTGACCGCGACTTGCCCCGCGGCTGCCGTTGCCGCGACTCCGCCGACCCGATGCCCTCCTTCCAGTACAAGGCAATAGACCAGGCGGGCCGCAGTTCCACCGGCCGCATGGACGCGGTCAACGACGCAGACCTGGAAGTGCGCTTGAAGCGCATGGGGCTTGACCTCGTGAGCTTTCGCCAGCGGCAAGCCGGGACGGCGGCGGGCGCAGTCGACAGAAAGGATGTGATCAACTTCTGCTTCGACATGGAGCAACTCACCCGGGCTGGCATTCCCCTCGTGGATGGTCTCAGGGATCTGCGCGACACCCTGCCCAGTCCGCGTTTCCGGGCCATCGTCGCCTCCATGGTGGAGGACATCGAGGGCGGCAAGCTGCTATCAGAGGCTATGGGGGCCTTTCCGGCGGTTTTCGACAGCGTCTTCATCAGCCTTGTCAAGGCGGGGGAACAGACCGGCCAGCTTGACGAAGTTTTCGAGAATCTGACCGCCACGCTTAAATGGCAGGACGAACTGGCCAGCACCATAAAGAAGCTGCTCATCTACCCCGCCATGGTTCTGGTGGTGGTATTCGGCGTTCTGCTGTTTCTGCTCATCTACCTTGTTCCCCAGGTGGTGGGGGTGCTCAAGCCCATGCGCGTGGAACTGCCCTGGCAAACGCGCGCACTGATAGCCGTTTCTGGATTCGTGATGAGCTATTGGTGGGTGGTGCTCGGCGTACCGCTGCTCGCGGGCGGGGTGGCAGCAACGGTGGTGAAGGCAAATCCGCGAGCCGCGTTCAAGTTCGACGGTATGAAGCTGAAGTTCCCTGTAGTGGGATCAATCCTGCAAAAAATCATTCTTTCGAGATTCGCGAACTCCTTTGCGCTCATGTATCGCTCCGGAGTGACCGTTCTCGACGCCATCCGCATCACGGAGGGGATCGTGGGCAACCGGGTGATCGCCGATGGCCTGAGCCGAGCCTGGCAGCAGATCAACGCCGGCGAGCCTGTTTCCCAGAGCTTTGAGAAGCTCAACCTGTTCCCGCCACTTGTGATCCGGATGCTGCGCATGGGCGAGAGCACCGGGGCGATCGATACGGCGCTGCTCAACATCAGTTACTTCTACAACCGGGACGTCAAGGATGCCGTTGACAAGGCCCTGAAGATGATCGAGCCCACCCTGACCATGGTGCTTGGGGGACTGCTGGCGCTCATCATGTTCGCGGTTCTTTCCCCCGTGTACGACATGATCGGCAAGATCAAGGTATAGCCTGCCGTGGCCAGCCGCGTTCTCCTCTGCCTGTCTCCGGCTGGCGCCACTGCCGCCAAGTGGGCGGGCGGCCTCGCCGACGCGACGGACTTCGGGGCGGGAGACATCGGTCTGGCGGCCTTCGACGAGTGGGTCGCCCGGTTCGCGGGTACGCCAGCCGTGGTGATGGTGGACAGCGCGGAGGAAGACTACCGCTTTGAGACCCTGCCCCACACCTCGGGCCGCGACCGGAAGGAACTACTGGCGCGCAAGCTGAAGCAGTTGTTTCGCAGCACTCCCTTCACCGCGGCGAGGATCGTGGCAGAGGGTGGGGCAAGGGCCGGCGGGCGCAGGCAGGATCTTGCGATGTTCTGCGCGCTGACGGGGGCGGAAGCCATTGCTCCTTGGCTGCGGATACTGCGCGAGCGCGGTCTGCCTCTGGCGGCTGTGTATACCCTGTCCACGGTAACTCCGGTAGTCGCAAGACTCCTCAAGCTCGACGCGCCCAACCTGCTGCTCGTCGCACGGCAGCGCGCTGGGCGGCGCCAGACATTCCTTAGAAATGGCGCCTTCCGCCTCACCCGCTTCACCCCCCTGCAAGCCACCGGCGATTGGGGTCTCGAAGCATCGCTCGCCAGCGAAGTGCGCAACACGCGCCTCTATCTTGACTCTCAGGCCATCACCACGGCTGACTAAACGGTGCAGGTGGTTATCCTGGACCACGACGACTCCCTTGTCTTGCTCCGAGACCGGATCCAGGACATGGGGGGGAACCTGCGTTGCCAGCATCTTCCGCGCGCGGATCTGGCGAAGCAGCTTGGTCTTCACGCCACGGCCCTGGATGCCTCGCCCGATGCGCTGCATTTGCGACTGCTGGGGGGCAAGGTCACGGCTCCGAACCTGGCACCGCCAGACATGGTTTCGGGCTATCGGACCTACCGCAAGCGCCGGCTGCTGTTCGCAACCAGCGGGCTGGTGGCCGCCACCGCCGCAATGTGGTTCGGGGTGGGAATAAACCGCGTTGCCACCCTCGACGACCAAACCGACGAGGCGGCCAGGCAGGCTGCTCGCCTCCAAGGACTGTACGAGCAACTGACGCGCGAGTTTCCGGCTGCTCCCGCCAGCGCGACAGTGATGCAGAAAACAGTCGATCTGGCGCAGCGATTGCGGGCCGCGGCTCCAAGCCCCGAGCCCTCGCTGATGGCTCTTTCCCGAGCGCTGGAGGCCGTGCCATCCATATCGCTTCAATCCATCAGCTGGCGCCACGGCAAGCCAGCCGAGGTGTCCGCCGGACTCGGCAGCACTGCCGCCATGAGTGCAGGCGGCGGCGCACTTGTCTCCGCCGCTCTGGTCTCCGGAGAAATCGCGCCCTTCGACGGCAACTACCGGGAGGCCGTAGACACCCTCCGCCTGTTCGCCGAGCGACTGCGCGCCAATCCTGCGGTGGCCGAAGTGCGCGTCGTCAAGTACCCGCTGGACGACAGTTCGAAGCAGGTGCTGTCCGGTTCCACCGGCGCGCGCGCGGAACGCACAGCGCCTGCCTCGTTCGAAATCTTCATGCGGATGCGCCTCGCCGGGAGCGGCATGTAATGCCGCGGCGCGCCATTCCCCCCTTGCTGCTGCCCGTGGCGTTACTTGCCGCCGCGACGCTGGGCGCAGTGCTCCTCCTACGCCATTCGGCAGCCCAGGTGAGCGCAGCCCAGCAGCGGCTTGCCGCCCAGCAGCGCCTGCTCGCCGATGCAAGCCTCAAGCACAGCAACGCCGGCAGCGAGAAGGCATTGATCCAACGCTACCTGCCCGCCTATCGGGCTTTGCAGGAGGTAGGCTTTGTGGGCGCCGAGCAGCGCCTCACCTGGGTGGACGGCCTATCGGCGGCCAATCGCGAGGCAGGACTGGACAATCTCCAGTATCAGATCGGCCAGCAAGGCGACTACCCGCTTGCCGGGGAATTTGGCGGCATCGACCTGCCCGTGCGCCAGTCCGTCGCCAAACTCACCATTCCCCTGGTGCACGAGGAAGACCTCATGCGATTCTTCCGTAGCTTGGCGACCATGCGCACAGGACTGTTCTCGATCAACGCCTGTCTGCTCAAACGCACCGCAAGCGGGGAACCCTCGGGTGCCGCATCCAACGTTAGCGCCGAATGCGAAATGGCCTGGATCACCGTGGTCGAGGTGGAGAAGGAGAAAAAGCCATGAGCCTGTGGCCTTGGATCACTGGGGTCTTCGTGGCGTTGCAGGCTCTCGTGGCAGTTGCACAGCCCGTGCCGGAACCCGGCCAGCCGGCTGGGCCGCCCGCCCTGGGCCGGCTGTTCTATACCCCCAAGCAGCGCGCCGCCATGGACCTGGAACGTCGCGCCCTGCTGGCCAAGGGCACGCGCCCATCCGCCAAGCCGCTCGCGCGCGTCAAGCCCGGGGAGGCGGCCGAGAAACCCGCAGCGAGCGGCGCCACCTACATCCTGCGAGGTATCGTGCGGCGCAGCGACGGCGAAGCCACCGTGTGGATCAACGACGAGGCCGTGAGCGAGCGCATGGGCGAGCGCGGTATCGTCCGCGATAGCCTCGGCGACGAAAGTGCGGAGTTGCGCTTGCGCGAGAGCGGCCGACAGGTGCGGCTTCGGGTGGGGCAGAGCATCGATTCCTACAGCCACGGCGTGGTGGAGCCCTATCGGCGCCGATCCCCACCCACACCGCCACCCCCGCCCGCCACACCTCCCGTGGATCCACGTAACTGACATGGCAACAAGACGCGCCCAGCGCGGTGCGCTCATGCTGGCACTGCTTGTAATGACCGGGCTGCTGGCGGTGCTGTTCGCCACGGCACTGCTCACCCCGCGACTCGCTGGCAGCGACGCGGCCTCGCGCGAGCGCACCACCCGCGAGGCGCTCGTGCAGGCCAAAGCCGCGCTGCTGGCCTACGCGGTGACCTACGCGGAGAACCACAACCCCAACGAGGATTTGCCGGGTTTCCTGCCTTGTCCTGACACGTCAGCCGACACGCGCGATGGCGTGGCTGACGCGCCTTGCCGCGGACTGGATGTGAACGTTCTCGGACGCCTGCCCTGGCACACTTTGGGGATACAGGCCTTGCGCGACTCGGCCGGCGAGTGCCTGTGGTACGCGGTGGCGGGACGCTACAAGGCCAGCGGCAGCTCCACTACCAACAAGTTCACCAGCCCCGACCAGACCTCTCAGCGCGCCCTGTTCAACTGGGACACGCCCGGTCAGTTCGACGTGTTCGGGCCCGGCGGCGTCAGCCGCCTGACAGCCGAAAACGGCTACGACCGGGCGGTAGCCATCGTCTTCGCGCCGGGCCTCGCCATGGGAGGCCAGAACCGGGCGAGCGTATCCGGCACAAGCGACTGCGGCGGCAACTACATCGCCTCGAACTATCTCGACAACCATGCTGGAATCGACAACGCGCTGATTGCCGCCACAGCACCCGCCGCGGGCGCCAACAGCAGTTTCGTGCAGGGCCCGGCGGCGCCTGGCTTCAACGACCAGTTGATCATCATCACCGCCCGTGAATTGTGGTCAGCCATCTGGCGCAGCCGCTTCTTCCAGGCCAAAGCTGCCTCCCTCGCCCGCAAGGTGGCGGAGTGCATCGCCCGGTTCCCCGTTGACCCTGGCGACGAACGGCTGCCCTGGGCCGTCCCCATGAATAGCGGCATCGTGAACAGTGCTGATTACAGCAACGCTGTCGGGCTGCATGCCGGCCGTGTCCCTTTCAGCGCGCTCGCCCCGAACGGCATGCCCGGCGACGCCACCACGGTGCTGCTGAAGTCCGACAGTGCGGGCGGCAGGTGCCCGTCCGCATCCTGGACCACGGAGACCTCTCTGTGGCACGCCAACTTCAAGGACCAACTCCTCTACGCGGTGAGCAGGGCCTTCGAGCCCACCGGCGGCGCTGGGAACCGCAATTGCGGCCCGGACGACTGCATCACCCTCAACGGCACCCCGCTTGCGGCGCTCGTGGTGCTGGCCGGGCCGCCCCTGGCGAACCAGTCGCGCCGGCCCGGAACAGCCGATGTGCAGGACGTGGCCAGTTATCTCGAAGAACCGAACAGAGGTGGCGCCAGCGGCGCCGGCAACGGCGCATTTGCCAGTTCCGGAGCGATGCCCTTCAACGACAGCATTGTGTGCGGTCTCGACACCTCCCTCGCGGTGACGGACCTGTCATGTCCCCTGCCATGACGACCCTGCGCCACCAGGGCGGTTTTTCGCTCGTCGAACTGGCCCTCGGCCTGGTAATCGTAGCCACACTGCTGGCGGGCCTGCTGGTGCCCCTGGCCAGCCAGGTGGAGCAGCGGCGCTGGGATGAAACCCGGCGGCTGCTGGAGGAAGCAAGGGAAGCGCTGCTGGCCTTCGCGGCGGTGAATGCACGGCTGCCCTGTCCCGCCACGGACGCGAGCAACGGTGCCGAAGCACCTCCAGGGGGTGGTGCCTGCAGCGTTCAGGCCGGCTTCCTGCCCGCCGCGACATTGGGCCTGTCGGGCGTGGACGCTCAGGGCTATCTTTCCGACCCCTTTGGCCTGGTGGATGGCACGGGGGCAAATTCAAACCGCATCCGCTACGCAGTGCGCTCCTCGGTCGATGGTTCGTTCACGGTGGGTGCGCCTCCCATTCCCAATGCGCTCACGACTTCAGGGACGATCTCGGGCATATCGCCCGTGCCCGCTGGCAAGGTTTCGCTCCAGGCGATTGCGGGTAGCGACGGCTACCTGACCGTCTGCGCCCGCGCCACCGCGGTTGACTGCACGGAGCCTGGCAACCACAGACTGGCTAACGGCAACGCCTTGGCGGTGGTCTTTTCCCTCGGCCCCAACGGACCCATGGTTCTGCTGCCTCCCGCCGAGCAGAGATTCAGTCCCGATGAGCTTGGGAACATAGGCAATCACCTCACTGCCGCTCCGGGAAAGCTGTACTTCGTTAACCGCCCTCGCGACTCCGAAGGCGTCGACCACTTCGACGACCAGCTCTTGTGGATATCGCCGTCCACGCTGCTGGCGCGCATGATCGCGGCGGGTACTCTGCCCTGAATCCCGGCGGCTGGCTTCGCCAGACAGCCTTCGCACCCGGCTTGCTTTCGGCCGGTGCAAGGGCCAAGCGCACATCGCTGCGAGCATTGAACCCAAAGCGAAGTGGTGGCTGCACTGCGCGGCGTTCCGGGCGCTCTGCAACGGTCCCGCCCCAGGGCCGCTGGCTGCGGGGACGGGTGCTTCGAAGAGAAACCGGGTCATGTACTCGCGGGGCATGTGCTCGGGCACCGGCGCGCCATCATCGATCACCGCCGGATGGGAAGCACCGCCCTCCCGGTGGAAGGCCGCGGTCACCGCCGCAGCCTCACGCCGCCGGCATTTCTCGATGCCCCTCTGCTGCGGATTCACCGCCGCGTGATCGAACGAATCGGCGGGCAACCGGACCGAGGCTGGCAGGCCCCGGGCGCGTGAGCGCACCAGCGCCAGCATCGGCCATGCCACCCGTAGCCTGAGCGCCAGGAAACACCCGATAACCACACCAGAGCCAGCATCTGTTACGGGGCGCGGCCCAGGAGGGGCTCGGGATCGGACTCGCGCCCTGCGAGGCTCGCCAGACTGCGCATCCCCCTTCAGAAAGGCAGCTCGGCCCCGGGAAATATCGCGACAGCAGTTTCGCGACAGCTAGCCGCCGGGGAACGCGGCCAGCGCGGCAACCCACAGCGCCAACGGCGATCCGCTCGACTAACACGTCAGGGCAGCATCCGCCGCCACCAGCACCGCCGCTCGGCCAGGCGCCAGTTCCCGGCCTCCGCCGCTGGGGCTGCCAGAGCGGGAACAGTCCGAAGTGCGCGAGCTCGAAAGCCTTGAGGACAACACCCCGCAATTCCACCGCCAGATGGCGGACGCCGAAAATCTGACCCCTGGCCGCGAGGGGACGCCGACCGGGTCGGTTACCATGGTCGAGTTCATCGTTGACTGCGAGCAAACCGCATGTCCAGCGCTGTTGAGCGCATTCGCGTGGTGGCCTCCTTCGCTTGGCTTGAGGCGCTACGAACGCGCCTGCCGTGGATCGCGGCGGCCATGGCACTGATGCTGTTCGGTGCCGCGCTGTTCGCTCGTGCCCTCGCCATCACCGAGGCCGGGCGTATCCAGGCCGGACTGTTTGCCGCCGGGTCGCGGTTTGCCGCCGTGTTCGTTGTGTGCGCGCACGTGCTCGCGAGCATGCAGCGGGAAAACCAGGACAAGGTCACCGAATGGCTGCTGTCGGCAGACATTACCCGCGCTCAGTACCTGTGCGGCAAGTTGCTGGGCTATGGCACCGTCGCTCTGACGACCGCGGCGCTGCTGGCGCTGCCTCTGGCGGCCGTGGCACCGGCGGGCGCGTGGTCCGCGTGGGCCGTGTCTCTGGCCCTCGAAAGCCTGCTGGTGGTGGCAGCGGCGCTGTTCTGCGCCGTCACTTTCGGCCACCTCATGCTGGCGGCGGCCTTTGTTCTGTCCTTCTACGTTTTGTCGCGGACTATGGCAGCGGTAGTGCTGATCGCCCGATCGTCCTTGTTGGACGATGGCTCCTGGACGCGCGATGCCGCGGTGCTGGCGGTGCGGGCAGTGGAGCTGGCGCTTCCCGACCTCGACCGGTTCACCCGCACCGCGTGGCTTCTGGGCGAGGGCGCCCCATGGGCTGAGTTACCCGGGCTCGGCGCACAAACTGCCGTGTACGTGCTGCTACTGTTCGCGGCGGCCGGCTTCGACCTGTACCGGCGCAATCAATGAAGACCTGGCGGCACCGGGATGAACGACCCGTCGGCGCCGTCCCGTCGGCCACGATCGCCGCACTGGGGCTGGCGCTGGCGCTTCATCTGGGGCTCCAGTGGCAGCGCCCCCCCCTTCGAGCGGAGGCGGCTGACCTGCCTGTGCCGCCCGCGCCCGCGGTTCTGCGGGTGGCTGCGCTCGGTGAGCCCGTCGGCCTCGCCCAGGTCCTGACTCTCTGGCTGCAAGCCTTCGACAACCAGCCCGGTGTGAGCATCCCCTTCGCCGAGCTCGACTACCCTCGTGTGGCAGGCTGGCTTGACCGCATCCTGCGCCTCGACCCCGCCGGGCAGTATCCCCTGCTCATGGCCTCCCATGTCTATGGCCAGGTGCATGGGCACCCCGAAAAATCCCGCTTCATGGCGGAGTTCGTGCTGGAGAAATTCCTGGAGGACCCAGACCGCCGCTGGCCTTGGCTGGCGCACAGCGCCATCATGGCCAAGCACCGTCTGAAGGACCTGCCTCTGGCGGTGCGCTACGCCGATGCCCTGAGGGACCACGCCAGCGGTCCCGGCGTACCAGGGTGGGCCCGGCAGATGCACATCTTCCTGCGCGAGGACTTGGGCGAGTACCAGGCCGCCCAGGTCCTGTTGGGGGGGTTGCTCGCCAGCGGCACCGTGACCGATCCGAGCGAAGTGCGCTTTCTCACGCAACGCCTGGAGTCGCTGCGCGAGCGAGGCGCCCCGGCGGGCAAACCGCCCTGACCCGTTGCGCGAAGCTTCCCCGACGCCTCATGGCGTAACCGAAACCCCACGGCCACATCTGGGTGGCGGCAAACGCAGCAAAGGCATCTGGCTGCGAGATTTATCACCGGCGAGGTCGCTATATACAGATCTCTGTTGTTTGTTATTTAATTCTACGGGTCAACTTGGCGCGATATTCGCCCCGGGGCCATGTACATGGGTCAATCAAGGAGACAGGCCATGAAATCCCGTACCTCTCAACAAGGCTTTACGCTGATCGAAATCGCCATAGTGCTGGTGATCATCGGTCTGCTGCTCGGCGGTATCCTCAAGGGCCAGGAACTTATTACCTCGGCCCGCGTGCGCAGCCTCATTCAGCAGCAGGACGGCATCAAGGCCGCCTTCTTCGGCTTCCAGGATCGCTATCGCGGGCTGCCGGGGGATTACGCCGCCGCGATTCAAAATATCCAGGGCGCCACGCAGAGGGGAGATGGAGACGGTGTGATAAAGGCGGGAGCGCATATCGAAAGTGAAAAGGAGCCGTTACTTGTG
>DAIPHN010000062.1:0-16064 GCA_036771335.1 Burkholderiales bacterium | reverse complement strand
AAATGCGCGCCGCTGCCTCGGTTGGACGCGCCGGCCTTTTCGGCTATAGTTCACGTCAATTTTCAGGCGCGTAGCTCAGCTGGTTAGAGCACCACCTTGACATGGTGGGGGTCGTTGGTTCGAGTCCAATCGCGCCTACCAACAGCCCTAATCGGCCCGCAAACCCACTTGAGGCATCGGCGGCCGCGGTTTCTGTCCGCGTCCACTGGGCCCGCGTCAATGTCATGTTGAAGGTTCGACTGCCCGACGGGGCATCGCGAGAATTTTCCGGTCCGGTGACCGTGGCGGCGGTCGCCGAGGCTATCGGCCCCGGTCTCGCCAAGGCGGCCGTTGCTGGCCAGGTAGACGGGCAGCTCGTGGATCTGTCTCATTTGATCGGCGCCGATGCCACGGTGGCCGTCGTCACGGCGCGGGATCCGCAGGGGGTCGAAGTGCTGCGCCACTCCACGGCGCACCTGCTGGCCCACGCCGTGAAGCAACTGTTCCCCGACGCGCAGGTCACGATCGGGCCGGTTATCGAAAATGGCTTCTACTACGACTTTTCCTACAAACGGCCGTTCACGCCTGATGATCTGACGGCGATCGAGGCCCGCATGGCCGAGCTGGCGCGGCAGGACATCGCCGTTCAGCGCGAGGAGTGGACCCGCGGCGATGCGGTGCATTTCTTCAGGGGCCAGGGCGAGCACTACAAGGCCGAGATCATCGCCTCCATTCCCGAGGGGGACACCATTTCGCTATACCGTCAGGGGGACTTCATCGACCTGTGCCGGGGGCCGCACGTCCCCTCCACGGGGCGCCTGAAGGTTTTCAAGCTGATGAAGGTTGCCGGGGCCTACTGGCGCGGCGACGCCCGCAACGAGATGCTTCAGCGCATCTACGGTACGGCCTGGGGTGAGCGCAAGGAGCAGGATGCCTACCTGCACATGCTGGAAGAGGCCGACAAGCGGGACCATCGCAAGATCGGCCGGCTGCTCGACCTGTTCCACGTGCAGGACGAGGCGCCCGGCATGGTGTTCTGGCACCCCAACGGCTGGACCCTGTGGCAGCAGATCGAGCAGTACATGCGCCGCGTTCTGGCGGATGCGGGCTACCAGGAGGTGCGCACGCCCATGGTGATGGACCGTGTGCTCTGGGAGAAGTCCGGGCATTGGGAGAACTACCGCGAGCACATGTTCACCACAGCCTCGGAGAACCGCGACTATGCGGTCAAACCGATGAACTGCCCAGGGCACGTGCAGATCTTCAACCAGGGTTTGCGCAGCTACCGGGATTTGCCCTTGCGGCTGGCGGAATTTGGCTCCTGCCATCGTAACGAGCCCTCTGGCGCGCTGCACGGGATCATGCGGGTACGGGCCTTCACTCAGGACGATGCACACATTTTCTGCCGCGAAGACCAGGTGCAGCAGGAGGCAGCGGATTTCATCGAACTGCTGCAGCGCGTCTATGCCGACTTCGGCTTCACCGACATTCTGGTGAAGCTTTCCACCCGGCCGGTGAAGCGCATCGGGGAGGATGCCACCTGGGATCGGGCCGAAGCGTCCCTGAGCGCGGCGCTGGAAGGCAAGGCCCTGGCGTGGGAGATCAACCCGGGAGAGGGCGCCTTCTACGGGCCGAAGATCGAGTTTTCCCTGAAGGATTCCATCGGCCGCGTCTGGCAGTGCGGCACTTTGCAACTCGACTTTGCCCTGCCGGGCAGGCTGGGCGCCGAGTTCATCGACGAGGACAACACGCGCAAGATGCCGGTGATGCTCCACCGGGCGATCCTCGGGTCTATGGAGCGGTTCATCGGCATCCTGATCGAGAACTACGCGGGTGCCATGCCTTTCTGGCTTTCGCCTGTCCAGGCAGTGGTGATGAATATTTCCGAGGCCCAGTCGAATTACGCCACCCGCGTGACGGCAGCGCTCAGAGCAGCCGGGTTGCGCGTGAGGTGCGACTTGAGGAACGAGAAAATAAACTATAAGATTCGCGAACATAGTATGCAGAAGCTGCCCTATCAGGTCATCGTCGGTGACAAGGAAGTGGTGGCAAATCAGGTGGCCGTGCGCGCGCGCGGGGGTCAGGACCTGGGGGTGATGAGCCTCGACGGTTTTCTGGCCATGCTCCGTAAGGAGCTCCCGCAGGCGGCGAGCGCGGCCTGATTTTTTTCCCTTCCAGGAGTCAACCCGATCGTTCAGGAACGCGAGTTGCGAATCAATGGTGAGATTTCGGCACCAGAGGTTCGGTTGATCGGCGCCAAAGGCGAGCCGATCGGAGTGGTGAGCCTCGGCGAGGCGAATCGCCTTGCGGAGGAGGCCGAATTGGACCTTGTGGAGATTGCCCCCACAGCTCAGCCACCCGTGGTGCGCATCATGGACTTCGGCAAGTTCAAGTACTCCGAAGCCAAACGGCGCCACGAAGCTAAGCTCAAGCAGAAGCAGATTCAGGTCAAGGAGATCAAGTTCCGGCCGGGCACCGATGAGGGGGACTACCAGATCAAGCTGCGTAATCTGATCCGGTTTCTTCAGGAAGGCGACAAGACAAAAGTTACCCTCCGATTCCGCGGACGGGAGATGGCGCACCAGGAGTTTGGAGTGCGGCTCCTTGAAAGGGTCAGGGGCGACCTCGATGCCTTCGGCGTGGTTGAGCAGTTTCCCAAGCTCGAAGGCCGTCAGATGGTGATGGTTCTCGCCCCGAAGCGGAAGATCTGACGTTTTCGCAGTACCCGTGCGCGGTCTCCGCGCCGTTGATAAGTGATGCCCGGGCAACCAAGCGCGGTCTCGTCTGACCGACGCCCGGCGTCATGATCCAAGAAAGGAGCCGGCACATGCCGAAGATGAAGACGAAGAGCGGAGCGGCCAAACGCTTCCGAGCCCAGGGCAGTGGTGGAATCAAGCGCACCAAGGCTTTCCTGCGTCACATCCTCACGAAGAAGACGACCAAGCGCAAACGCGGCATGCGCGGCATGACCCAGGTTCACGACACGAACGCAAAGTCCGTGCGTGCCATGATGCCGTACGCCTGAGGGGAGACCTGCGATGCCAAGAGTCAAGCGTGGGGTCACGGCGCACGCGCGCCACAAGAAGGTTCTCGATCAGGCCAAGGGATTCAGGGGCAGGCGCAAGAACGTCTATCGGATCGCCAAGCAGGCGGTGATGCGAGCCGGGCAGTACGCCTATCGTGACCGGCGAAATCGCAAGCGCGACTTTCGCGCGCTATGGATCGCCCGTATCAACGCGGCGGCCAGGGAACTGGGTCTCACCTACAGCACCTTCATGAACGGTTTGAAGAAGGCTGCCATCGAAGTGGATCGCAAGGTACTGGCCGACCTCGCCGTTTTCGAGCGGCCTGCATTCGAGCAACTAGCCCAGCAGGCCAGGGCCGCCCTAGGCCGCTAGCGGCCCGGCGTGGCGCTCGAGAAAGGGGGCCTTGTGCCTCCTTTTTTGTTGAGTGTTCCTGTGGTGGAGCCATGAGACCGGATCTTGAAGGCATCGTGGCCGAGGCGCGCGAGGCGTTCTCGGCGGTCATCGAGCCAGCGGCGCTGGAGCAGGTCAAGGCTCGCTACCTCGGCAAGTCCGGAGTCATCCCCGATTTGCTGAAGAGCCTCGGCAGCTTGTCTACCGAAGCGCGGCGAGAGTTCGGTGCGCGAATCAATGCCGCGAAGGCCGAGGTGGAGTCGCTGCTCACCGCGCGGCGGGAAGCCCTGGCCGAGGCTGCGCTCGACGCGCGCCTGCGGGAAGAGGCGCTCGACATGACTCTGCCCGGTCGTGGCCGGGGTCGGGGCACCATCCATCCTGTCATGATCACCTGGCGCCGGATCGAGTCGATCTTCCGCTCCGTGGGGTTCGATGTGGCGGATGGGCCGGAGATCGAGACCGACTGGCACAACTTCACGGCGCTCAACAACCCCCTCGACCATCCAGCGCGGTCAATGCAGGACACGTTCTATGTGGAGGGCGAAGACGAGCAGGGGTTGCCGCTTCTGCTTCGCACGCACACCAGCCCCATGCAGGTTCGCTACGCCCGAACCCACCCTCCGCCCATCAAGGTGATCGCCCCGGGCCGCACCTATCGCGTGGATAGCGATGCGACCCACTCACCCATGTTCCATCAGGTGGAGGGGCTATGGATCGGCGAGGATGTCAGTTTCGCGGACTTGAAAGGGGTGTACACGAACTTCCTGCACCGTTTTTTCGAGACCGACCGGCTAGAGGTACGATTCAGGCCCTCCTACTTTCCCTTCACTGAGCCGTCCGCCGAAATCGACATGAAGTTCACCAGCGGTCCGCTGGCTGGGCGGTGGCTGGAGATCTCCGGGTCGGGTCAGGTGCATCCATCGGTGGTGCGCAATTTCGGGCTCGACCCGGAACGCCATATCGGCTTCGCCTTCGGCTCCGGGCTGGAGCGGCTCACCATGCTTCGCTATGGCATCCAGGACCTGCGCCTTTTCTTCGAAGGCGACCTCCGGTTCCTGCGCCAGTTTGCCTGAGGGAGAGCGCCGTGCAATTCGGAGAGAGCTGGCTGCGTGAACTCGTCGATACGAGCATGCCCCTGGAGGAACTCGCGCACCGACTCACCATGGCCGGCCTGGAGGTGGAGGAAATCCGCTCCCTTGCGCCGCCCCTCGATCGCGTCGTGGTGGGGCGCGTGCTGGCGGTCGAGCCCCATCCACAGGCCGATCGCCTGAAGGTTTGCCGCGTGGACGCCGGCCAGGAAGCCCTCCTCACCATCGTCTGCGGCGCTCCCAACGTGAGCGCAGGGATGACTGCGCCTGTTGCCCTGGTGGGTGCGTGCCTGCCGCCGGACGAGACGGGCGCCCGGCCGGTCATCGGCGCGGCGGTGGTGCGCGGCGTGGCGAGCGAGGGCATGCTGTGCTCGGCGAGAGAACTGGGCTTGTCCGGGGACCACACGGGGTTGCTGGTGCTCGACGCGGCGGCGCCGGTCGGTCATCTCCTCTCCACGGTCCTCGGCCTCGACGAGCGTGTGTTGGTGCTGAAGCTGACGCCTAACCGGGCTGACTGCCTGTGCCTGCTTGGTGTCGCCCGGGAGGTGGCAGCGATTTGCGGTGTACCCTTGCGCGCCCCGGTTGTGGCGCCCGTGCCCGCGTCCCTGGAGGATGTCCAGGCGGTACACATATCGGCGCCCGAGGGCTGCGGCCGCTTCTCAGGACGCGTGATCCGCGGCGTCGATCCCGACGCGCCGACGCCGAGCTGGATGCGCGAACGGCTTGAGCGTGCGGGCCTGCGTAGCATCTCGGCGCTGGTGGACGTCACCAACTACGTCATGCTGGAGCTGGGCCGGCCGCTGCACGTGTATGACCTGGATCGGTTGCGCGGTCCCATCGATGTGCGCTTTGCTCTCGAAGGCGAGCAGCTCGATTTGCTCAACGAGCAGCTGGTTCGCCTGCAGTCGGACATGCTCCTGATCGCCGACCAGAGCGGCCCTATCGGGCTGGCGGGGATCATGGGCGGCAATTCCACAAAGGCCACGAGCGCCACGCGCAACGTATTCCTGGAAGCGGCCTTCTTTCACCCCGGCGCCATCGCCGGGCGGGCGCGCCGGCTGGGCCTGGCTTCCGACGCCGCGCACCGGTTCGAGCGAGGTGTCGATTTCGACAACAATCTGGCCGGTATCGAGCGCGCAACGCGGCTCATCCTGGACATTTGCGGCGGTGAGGCGGGTCCTGTGGTGGATCGGGTCGTAAACCTTCCAAGGCGCGCGCCCGTGCGTATGCGTGTGGATCGCGCCCGTCGCGTCATCGGGATCTCGATTGCCGAGGCGGAGATGGAGGCAGCTCTCCGGCGGCTTGGGTTGGAGGTGCGCGTGGAGCACGGGCCCAACGGCGCCGCCTTCGTCGTGACGCCGCCCTCCTGGCGCTTTGACATCGCCATCGAGGAGGACCTGATCGAGGAAGTGGCGCGCAGCTACGGCTTCGAGCACATTCCTGCGGTGCCTCCTGTGGCACGAGCGGCCATGTTGCCTGAAGTGGAGGGCATGCGCAGCCTGCACGAGGTGCGCGACCGGCTTGCGTCGCTCGACTACCACGAGGTCATCAACTTCAGTTTCGTGGAGGAGTCGTGGGAGCGCGACCTTGGCGGCGAGTTGGATCCCATAGCCGTGCGCAACCCGATTGCGGCCCACTTCGCCGTGATGCGCACCACGCTCTTCGGAGGCCTGCTCGCAAACGTCCGCCACAACGTCAACCGCAAGCTCTCCCGGGTGCGGGTCTTCGAGATCGGGAGGGTATTTCTGCGGGACGCCAACGCGCTGCCGGGTGCGTTGGCCGTTTCGGGGGTGCGCCAGCCCGTGAGGGCGGCTGTTGCGGCGTACGGCACGGCCTTGCCGGAGCAATGGGGCGACCAGCCTGGACGCCTCGTGGACGTCTTCGACCTGAAGGGCGATCTCGAGGCGCTGCTGGCGCCGGCCGTTGTCTCCGTGGAGGCGCAGGCCCACGCGGCCTTACACCCCGGCCGTTCGGGGCGCATCCTTGTGAACGGAGTCCCTCGGGGCTGGATCGGCGAATTGCACCCGCGCTGGCAGCGTGTTTTCGAGTTGCCCTTGCCGGTGGTGATGTTCGAGGTGGACGCTGACGTCTGTCAGACAGCGCCGGAGAAGTGTCCTGTTGAGCCATCCCGGTTTCCCGCCGTTCGCCGCGACGTGGCGGTCGTTGTGGATGAATCGATTACCGCAGGCAGCATTCTGGTGGCTCTGCGGGCGGGGTTGCCCGACCGGGTCGAACAGGTCGAATTGTTCGATGTCTACCGCGGCAAGGGGGTGGAGGAAGGCAGAAAAAGCCTTGCTTTCCGAGTGTTGTTGCAAGATACTCGAAAAACTCTCACCGATGGCGAAGTCGATGAAACGATGGCTTTGGTCGTTTCCATCCTCCAGGACCGCTTCGGCGGCCGGCTGCGGCAGTAAGAGGTTTACATGACCCTCACCAAAGCCGAACTCGCGGACCTGCTTTTCGAAAAAGTCGGGCTCAACAAGCGCGAAGCGAAGGACATCGTGGAGACCTTCTTCGAGGAAGTGCGCATGGCGCTGGAGACGGGCGACAGCGTCAAGCTGTCGGGCTTCGGAAACTTCCAGTTGCGCGACAAGCCCCAGCGACCTGGTCGAAATCCGAAGACCGGAGAGGAAATCCCCATAACCGCCCGCAGGGTTGTCACTTTCCACGCCAGCCAGAAGCTGAAGGCCATGGTGGAGCAGCGTTCCCATGGAAACGGCAGCCAGCGTCAGTAAGGCGCTCCTGCCGCCGATCCCTGCCAAGCGCTACTTCACGATCGGGGAGGTAAGTGAGTTATGCGGTGTTAAGGCGCACGTTCTCCGTTATTGGGAGCAGGAGTTCACGCAACTGAAGCCGGTGAAGCGGCGGGGCAACCGTCGCTATTACCAGCATCACGAGGTGCTCCTCATCCGGCGAATCCGCGAGTTGCTCTACGAGCAGGGTTTCACCATCAACGGTGCGCGTCACCGCCTTGATCAAGGACACCTTGAGGTGGCATCCGAATTGCCCGCTGTGCGCAAGGAACTGGAGGCAGTGTTGGAGTTGCTGCGCCTCTAGGGCGCGCCAGCGCGTTGTGCGGATCTCGTCGACGCGTTTATAATTTCGTTCTTCGGGGCGTAGCGCAGCCTGGTAGCGTACCTGCATGGGGTGCAGGTGGTCGGAGGTTCAAATCCTCTCGCCCCGACCAGTTCCAAGGTGCCTGTCTTGCGGCACCGACATCGCGCAGCGGTGCGCCCGCCGGCGGCGCGCAACAACACTAGGCCCACGGCATAGCGCCCATGCGTATCCTGCTCAGCAACGACGACGGATACTTCGCACCGGGCCTTGCGGCGTTATACGCGGCGATGTCGCCACTGGGCGAGGTGACTGTCGTGGCGCCGGAGCGGGACCGCAGCGGCGCCAGCAATTCGCTCACTCTGGATCGTCCGCTCCAAGTGCGCACATCAGCGCAGGGCTTTCGCTATGTGAACGGTACCCCCACCGACTGTGTGCACCTCGCAGTCACCGGACTGCTGGATCACCTGCCCGATATCGTGGTTTCGGGCGTCAACCACGGCGCGAACATGGGCGACGACACCATCTACTCGGGGACTGTCGCAGCCGCGATGGAAGGCTACCTGCTAGGCATTCCAGCCATCGCTGTGTCCCTGTCGGGGCGGTCCCATGGAAACTTTGAGGCTGCAGCCGCTGTTGCGGCCCGGTTGGTCGGGCGTTTTGCAAAGCGGGGCTTTTCCGAGCCAGCGCTTCTCAACGTGAATGTGCCCGATTTGCCCGCGGGTCGGTTGGGCCCCCTTGAAGTTACACGGCTGGGAAAGCGTCACAAGGCCGAACCGGTGATCCGGTCCCATAATCCGCGCGGTGACACAGTGTACTGGGTGGGCGCAGCGGGCGATGCCGCCGATGCCGGCCCGGGTACGGACTTTCATGCCGTGGCGCAGGGGCGGGTTTCGGTGACCCCGCTGCAGGTTGACCTCACCCGCTTCGCGCAGGTAGAGGCGCTGCGCAGCTGGCTCGCCGAATAGGCTTCAGCCGGGAGGCTGCGCGGGTGGACTCGCGGCACGAAGGCATTGGCATGACCTCCCAGCGCACACGGCTGCGGATGGTTGATCGCCTGCGCGCGGCCGGTCTGCGCGACGAGGTCGTGCTGGCGGCCCTGGCCGCCGTACCGCGCCACCTGTTCGTGGACGAGGCTTTGGCCAGCAGAGCCTACGAGGACATCTCGCTGCCGATCGGTTTTGGCCAGACCATCTCCGCCCCGTCCACGGTGGGACGCATGCTGGAGCTGGGACGCGCCGCGCGAACCGTGGAGCGAGTCCTGGAAATCGGCACGGGCTGCGGCTACCAGGCTGCAGTGCTGTCGCGCGTGGCGCGCCAGGTGCACTCGGTTGAAAGAATTGCCGCGCTTATCGCCAAGGCCCGGCGGGTGCTGCGCGAGGCCCGCGTCTCCAACGTGCGCATCAAGCACGCAGACGGCCGCCCCGGGCTGGCGGAGATCGCGCCCTTCGACCTTATAGTGATGGCGGCAGCTGCGCCGGAGGTTCCGGCGGAGCTTGCCGACCAGCTCTCTGCCGGGGGACGCCTGGTGCTCCCGGTGGGTACGCGCGACCAGCAGCTGGTGCTGGTGGAGCGCATCGAGCGGGGCTTCCAGGAACGACGGCTGGAGGCCGTGAATTTTGTGCCGTTGCTCCCGGGGCTGGCGCGTTGAGACGGGTTGCAAGCGCGTTAGTGTTGCTTGGCTGCGCAGGCTGTGCGGCGATTCTGGGCGAGCCCATCGACTCGCCGCCCTCGCGCCCGGCGCCGGATCCGGCCGGCAGGGTGCCCGAGGCCGCGGCGCCTGCGGCCGTGGCGCCTCCTCCCGCTGTTGCGCCCGCCAGGCAGCGACGTGGCCGCTCCCAGGGCGATACCAGGCCCGACAGCTATGTGGTGCAACGGGGTGACACACTGTTCGGCATCGCCCTGGATTTCGGGCTCGACTATCGCGAACTGGCAGTCTGGAACGGCATCGCCGATCCGGCGCGGATTTTTGCCGGCCAGCGACTCAGATTGCTGGCGCCAGAAGCGCGGGAGGATTCCCCGCTCCGCGGGAGTCCGGGGGCGCCTGCCTCCAGCCAGGGACCGCTGCTCCGTCCGCCGGATGGCGCTGCACCGCGCCCTGGCGGCTCTGCTGCCGAGCCGCCCGGTGCGATTTCGGATAACGTTCCGATTCTCTCGGAGCCCCGAGCTGTGACGATGCCCTGGAGTGAACAGGCGCTCGCGCAGCTCGGCGGCGACAGTCCCGTCGCCTCCAAGACGATCACAGGCGAGCGTGCGCAAGATCCAGGCGCGGCGGCCCGGGGAGATCCGAAGCCCGCCGCGAGAGGCGAGCTGCGCGGCGATCCGCGGCTTGGCGCTGGCGGAGAGGCGGGGTCGGTACCGGCGAGCGCCCCTCGCGCAGCCTCGCCGCGGTCCGACGGGCGCAACGATGGTGCGGCACCTGCATCAGTCGCTGCGACACCCACGCCGGCTGGAGACCGCAACGCCGCCGGAGGCGCTGCCTCCGAGGAGGAGTGGATATGGCCAGCGCGCGGCGCGCTGGCCTATCGCTTCGGTGGCAGCGGCGGACTGAAGGGGCTGGGCATTGCCGGCAAGGCAGGCTCGCCGGTGGTGGCGGTTGCGCCGGGCCGCGTGGTCTACAGCGGTGCCGGCCTGCGGGGATACGGCAAGCTGGTGATCATCAAGCACAACGACGAGTACCTCACCGTGTACGCCCATAACCAGGCATTGCTGGTCAAGGAAGGCGAGCAAGTGAGGCGCGGCCAGCGCATCGCCGAGATGGGGGACAGCGACAGCGAGCGGGTGGCGCTGCACTTCGAGTTGCGCCGTTTCGGCCGTCCCGTGGACCCGCTTACCCAGTTGCCTGGCGACCGCCCGCCCTCCTGACCCACCGGGCCATTCGGGATGCGGGGCGGAACGCGCGCACCCTGCGCTTCAACTCGCCCAGCGCATCGGGTTCGGAATTGCCCCCGTAGCGGAGTTGCACCAGGAGTTGCACGATCCGGCGCACTTCCGCTCCCTGCGTGGGCAAAGCATTTGCCACTCGCTCGCCATGGTCCAGCGGGCCCTCCTGCGGGCGGCGTGCGAGACCCAGTGGGGCCAGGCGTGTCGACAGCGTGTTCCATGCGCGTGTCACAGGGTCCGGCGCCGCGACCTGCAAGCGCCTGACGGTAATCAGGGTGAGCAAAAGCACCATCGCACCCGCTGTGATCGCCAGTGCGGCGGCGAGCCCTCTCCAGGAGACGGCTGGTACACCGAGGCGCTCAAGCAGTTGTCGCTGGCGCTCCGGTGTGTAGCCGAGCACCCACTGGTTCCAGCCGTTGGCGATGGCATCCAGGGTGAAGCGGGCGCGCTTGAGCAGAGCGTTATCCGTGCGCGCGAAAAGCGGCAGGCGGCTGTCGGCGTCTACGGCTGCGGCAAGGCCAGCTTCAACCCGCTGAGGCGAAACGGCGGCCGTTGGATCGACCCGCACCCAGCCCTCGTCCTGCAGCCACACCTCTGCCCACGCATGGGCCTCGGACTGGCGCACCGTCAGGAACCCTCCCACAGGATTGATCACGCCGCCCTGGTACCCCGTGACCACACGGGCCGGTATACCCGCCGCCCGCATCAGGACCACGAAGCTGCCCGCAAAGTGCTCGCAGAAGCCGCGCCGGACATCGAAAAGAAACTCGTCCACACTGTCGCGCCCGAGCAGCGGCGGGGCGAGGGTGTAAAAAAAGGGTTGCTCGTTGAACAGGGCCAAGGCTCGGGCCACGAGTGCACGGGGGGTCGGGTTGTCGCGCCTGAGGCGCAGTGCCAACTCCAGCGTGCGCGGGTTGTAGCCGGCCGGGAGGGCCAGCGCGCGCTGCAGATTGCGCGGCGATTCCTCCAGCCCGGTCCGGTAGCGCATCCAGGAGCTCATTTCGTAGCGCATGCGTGTGCGCACCGGCCGCAGCGACAGCAGCTGGTGGTCCGACGTGAGCAAGCTGTCCTCGATGCGTTGGGCAGGCATGTCCAGCGCAAACAGCCAGCGCATGTTGTGCGGCTCGAGTGTCACGGAATAGCGCAGCGGGTCCGAGACTGCGCGCAGGATCGGCGGGGGCGTGGTGAGCGCCTCGCCTGTCCGCCACGAGCGTCCGTCGTAGTCCCACATGACCGGCCCGCGCCAGTAAAGCTGTTTCGCCGGTGGTGGCGGTGCGAAAAAGTCGACGCGAAACGCTACGGCATCCGACAGGCTGAGGCTTGCGACGCTGCCCGGAGACATGGTCTCGGACAGCCCCGTCTGGGCGGTGCTTTGCGCCAGCGGCAAGCCCCAGAGGGGTCCCTGGACCCGCGGGAACAGCAGGAAGAGAACTAGCATGAGCGGCGCTGCCTGCCCGATCATCGAGGCAGAAGCGCGGAGCACCACGGCAGCCGTTGTGCGTGCCGGCTCGCGCTGGAAGGCGAGCAGGCAGGCGGTCAGCGCCCAGAGACAGACTACAAGGTAGGCCGCGGTGCCCATGCTCTGGGAGTAGAGGAACCCGGTCACCAGCAGGAAGTATCCCAGCAGCACCAGGACGTGGGCGTCACGCCGCGCGCGCAGCTCCAGCGTCTTGAGGCACATCATCATCAGAAGCAGACCCAGGGCCGCATCGCGCCCGTAGATTCTGCCGTAGGAGTTCCAGATGCCCGCGGTGGCGCCCGCAGCCATGATTGCCAGCCACCAGGCCGGCGGCATTCCCATGCCGCGCCACGCGAATAGGGCCCGCAGCCCGAGCACACCCGCAACGCAGACGCTCACCCACGCGGGAAGGTGCGTCACGTGCGGCGCCACCACCAGCGCGAGCGCCGCGAGCAACGCCAGGACACGCGCGGCGCCAAGGTTGGCGTCCACCGGGCGCACCCGGGCGCGCCCTCCCGCGGTGGCCGTTGCCGGGGAGCTGGTCAAGGCGCGGCTTCCCGGAGCCGGAAGAGGGCAAGCGCTTCTAGGCAGCGGTCACGGTGGATGTGGCCGCTGTCGGGCTCGACCTCCTCATTGGGCAGGCGTAGTCCATAGGTATCGCCGGAGGCCTCCGCCGCCAGCACCCACCGGGCAAGTCGGGCGAGGCGGGCTTCGTCATCCATCGGGCGGGGCATCAGCATGAAGTCCAGCCAAAGGCGCTGTCCGCTCTGGCCGCAGAACTGCTTCGTGAGCAGTCGCCCGTCCCGGGCAAGCGCCTTCCACGCCACGTGGCGCAGCGAATCGCCAGCGTGGTATTCGCGCATGCCGGCGAAGTCGTCCGTTCCCCTGCCTCCCGCACCGGCCTCGCCGGTGCCCGACAGGCGTTCCGGGAGGGGCGCATCGCCGTTCTCCGGCCGCGGCCACACCAGAGCGCGCAGAGATAGTTCCACCCAGGACCACGCCCGGAACAGGCCGAGGGGATAGGTGGTGGAGACCCGAATCCGGGGCAGGTGGAGCCAGCCGCGGCGCCGCGCAGGCAGGTACACCTGTGCCACGCTGCTGCTGCGAGCAGCAAGGTCCAGGGTGGTGGGCAGTCCTCCCGCGGGCTCAAGGTGGATCGAGACGCGATCGACGTTGGCGTTGTTGGCAAGCAGCAGATGGAAGGCGACGGAGTCGCCGGCGAACACAGGGTCGGCACGGCCAGCCTTGATCTCCAGCCGGACCAGGTTGCGCCAAGTGTGCAGCATGGCTACCAGCCCGAGGCCGGCGAGCAGGAAAGCGAGCACGTAGCCAAGACTGAGGTTGTAGTTCACGGAGGCCAGCAACACCAGGAGCACGGTGACGGCAAACAGAAAGCCGAAGCCGGTGGGCAGGATATAGACGCGGCGCTGGGACAGCACCACAGGCCCGGAGGCTGCGCCGGCCGCGACGCCGCCTGGCTGCCGCTTGAAAGGAAGCTTCATTGCCGCATCTGAGCGCCTAGGGGATGGCGACCTCGGACGCGAGCTTGCGCGCCAGATCATGGCTGCGCAACTGGGGTGACACTCCCGGGGCGTGCAAGCGATGTCCCACCACGCTCGGCACAACGGCCTGCACGTCCTCGGGCAGCACCGCGCCGCGCCCGTGCATGAAGCACCAAGCGCGCGCGGCGTTGAGCAGCGCGAGTCCGGCACGTGGACTCAGGCCCGTGGCGAATTCGGGCGCGCGGCGTGAATGCGTGAGCAGGGCCTGCACGTAATCGAGCAGGGCAGGAGCCGTATGCACCTGCCGTACCTGCAGCTGCAGCGCGACGAGGGTCTCGGCGCTGATGGCTGGAGGGATCTGGTCGATCAGCTGGCGGCGTTCGTTACCGGCGAGCAGCGCGCGCTCCGCCGCCGGGTCCGGGTATCCAAGCTCGATACGCATCAGGAAGCGGTCGAGCTGCGACTCCGGCAGCGGGAAGGTGCCCACCTGATAGGAGGGATTCTGGGTTGCGATGACGAAAAAGGGCTCGGGAAGACGGCGCGTCTGACCATCCATGGAGACCTGCTGCTCTTCCATGGCTTCCAGCAGCGCGCGCTGCGCCTTGGGGGTGGCGCGGTTCACTTCGTCCGCCAGCACCACTTGGCTGAAGACCGGGCCAGGATGAAAACTGAAGGACCCGGTGTCACGGTCGTAGATAGAGGTGCCGAGGATATCCGCGGGCAGCAGGTCGCTGGTGAACTGCACGCGCTGGAACTGCAGTCCCATGGTGCGCGCCAGCGCGAGGGCGAGCGTGGTTTTGCCCACGCCGGGCAGGTCCTCGATGAGCAGGTGGCCCCGGGCGAGCAGGCACGCCAAGGTGAGCTTGATCTGGACTTCCTTGCCCAGCACGATCTGGCTGATGGCGGACAACACGGAGCGAATCTGGGGGTTCATGGTCTGGGATTGCCGGGGCGGGCCGCGGCGGAGGCAGGGAGCAGGGCGAGAGTTATCCTGGCGCGGAAGGGCAAGTCAGGTCGGGTGCAGTCTTGTCTGGTGGGTTGACGTTGGCCGCGCGCAAGACCGCCCGGCCTCAAAGCTGTGTCGTGGGAATCTTATGCCTGCTTCCGGCAACCCCACAATTTTCGTGCCGTGCCACGCGAGCGTGCATCACGGCGCTGAAGATTACCGTTCTGGTATTGCAGAAGACCGTGGGTATCCGCAAGGGTTCGGTCATTGGGCCAGGGCATGTGCATTCTCACGCCGATGCTATACCCCTCACGCGAGTGGCGGGTGCAGGGGCGCGTCCAACCGCCACCAGGCTTTCGCACCCGTCTCCATGGCCACGCGCACCCAGAGCGGGCACAGCCCCCCGGGCCAGGAGGAGCTGAGGCCCGATCGTCCATGGACAAGCGATGGCGCAACGAATCAGAAACGCATCCGCGCGCAGGCCGTCAGGATGGTGGGGCGGACTCCAGTACCAGCGCGGCACCCACCTTGCGGCCTTCTGCCAAAAGGACATTGTAGGTGCGGCAGGCCGCGCGGGTGTCCATGATCTCGACGCCAATGCGACGGGCTGCGAGGGCCGCCGTGACCCGGGGATGCACGGGGTGCCACCGCCCCCCGGTCCCCACGAGCAGAACCTCTAGCGGCAGCGCTTCCAGAGCGGCGAAGCAGTCGGCGGCCAACTCGGCGGCCGAGCGCACCGGCCAGGGGTCGATCAAGCGATCCGGCAGCACCACCAGACTGGTCACGTGGCGGCGCTGATTCACCGATACGTAGCCCTCGCCGTAGCCGGAAAATGCATTCAGTCCTTCCAGGCAGTCCAGGTGGAGTTTCAAGGTGTCCGGCGCGGGTTTGCGGCTGATGAAGAAGCTCCCGTAACATTAACACTTTCAGGCATTCAGGCTGCGTGCCGCGCACGCGCGTGACGGCTGCCCACACGCCCACCCTCAAGGTTGTCTGCCATGCACGAGTTCCCGCGCATCAAGCGCCTCCCGCCCTATGTGTTCAACATCACGGGCGAACTCAAGATGGCGGCGCGCCGGCGCGGCGAAGACATCATCGACCTCTCCATGGGCACCCCGGACGGGCCTACGCCGCGGCACATCGTGGACAAGCTGGTGGAGACTGCGCAGCGCGGAGACACCCACGGCTACTCGGTCTCCAAGGGTGTTCCGCGGCTGCGCCAGGCTATCGCCCAGTGGTACCAGCGGCGCTTCCGCGTGGACATTGACCCGGACCAGGAAGCGATCGTCACCATCGGCTCCAAGGAAGGGCTCGCGCACCTAATGCTGGCCACGCTGGACCGCGGCGACACAGTGCTGGTGCCCAACCCGAGTTACCCGATCCACATCTACGGGGCGATCATCGCCGGGGCTGACATCCGCTCCGTGCGCATGACTCCGGGCACCGACTTTTTTGAGGAACTGGAGCGAGCCATCCGCGAGTCGTTCCCGAAACCCAAGATGATGATCCTGGGGTTCCCTAGCAATCCCACGGCACGGTGCGTGGAACTTTCCTTCTTCGCGCGCGTGGTGGCGCTGGCGCGCCAGCACGGTATCCTCGTGGTCCACGATCTCGCCTACGCGGACATCACCTTCGACGGCTACGTGGCGCCGTCCATCATGGAGGTTCCCGGCGCTCGCGACGTGGCGGTGGAATTCTTCACCATGTCCAAGAGCTACAACATGGCGGGCTGGCGCG
>DAIPHN010000061.1:0-16340 GCA_036771335.1 Burkholderiales bacterium | reverse complement strand
CCCGTGACCTTCTGATTACAAATCAGCTGCTCTACCTGCTGAGCTAAGCCGGCCCTGCTGCCAGAACTCTACCCGTCCGCCAGAAAACGGCGCTTCGTGGGGTATGGAACGCGAAGCCCTGTAGAGGTTATTTCACGACCTGAAGCCGCGGGCGGGCTGCGGGCGGCGGCGGCCGGTCCTCAGGCGGGGTGTCTGCAGGCACGCTGCCAACCGACGGCACAGGCGATGGCTGCTCGAAGGCGAGACCCTGACCGGTCTCTTTGGCGAAGATGCCGCTCACAGCGTCCACCGGCACGGTGATTTCGCGCGACACGCCATTGAAGCGAGCCGAAAACTGGATGAGCTGGTTTCCCAGAGTTAGGTCCCGGGTCGCGTCTGCGCTCACGTTGAGCACGATCTCGCCATTGCGCACGTATTCCAAGGGCACGCGCGTGGATTCGGTGACGCGCACCGCGAGGTAGGGAGTCAGCCCATTATCCACGCACCACTCGTAGATTGCACGGATGAGGTAAGCGGTGGTGGAGGGCGGGTTCACTTGCGCATCACCTTTTCGGCGGGGGTGAGGGCTTCGATGAATGCGGGTCGGCTGAACAGCCGCTCGGAGTACTTGAGCAGGGGCGCGGCCGTCTTGGGCAACTGCACGCCGTAGTAGTCGAGGCGCCACAACAGCGGGGCGATGGCCACATCAAGCATCGAGTACTCGTCGCCGAGCATGAACTTCTGCTTGGTAAACACCGGCGCGATCTGGGTGAGGCTGTCGCGCACGCTCTGCCGCGCCTTGTCGGCGGCCTTCTGGTTGCCCTTTTCCAGTGGCTCGATGTTCACGAACAGCTCGTGCTCGAAACGAAACAGGAACAACCGAGCACGCGCACGGGTCACCGGGTCGGCCGGCATGAGCTGCGGATGGGGAAACCTGTCGTCGATGTACTCATTGATGATGTTGGACTCGTACAGGACCAGATCTCGCTCCACGAGAACGGGAGTTCGGTTGTACGGGTTCATCACCGCGAGGTCTTCGGGCTTGTTGAAGAGATCGACGTCCACGATCTGGAAATCCATCCCCTTCTCGTAGAGCACGATGCGGCAACGCTGGCTAAAAGGACAGGTGGTGCCTGAATAGAGGGTCATCATATGGGGCGGCTCAGGAATGGGGTGCCGTATCTGTGGGCCTCCTTTTGGGCCGCCTCCGTACTTGGGTCGGGGCCGCCTCCTGCTACCGCTTTAGGGCTTGAGTATCCACGGCCAGCATGGCCGGCTGACTCTCACCCCTCTCTCAGTGCACATCCTTCCAGAACTCCTTCTTGAGAAGGTAGGCGAACAGGAACATCACGCCCAGGAACAGGAGCACCAGCATGCCCAGTTGCACTCGCTGAGTCCGGGCCGGCTCACCCATGTAAACCAGGAAGTTCACCAAGTCAGCCACCATCGCGTCGTACTGCTTGGGGTTCATGGTGCCGGCGGACACCAGCTTGAGAGAAGCGGCCGTGTGGGAGGCACCGTGTCCATCCCCCGCACCGTCGAGCGCCAGAATCTCCTGAGTGCCCTGCAACTCCCAGAGGACGTGCGGCATGCCCACGTTGGGGAAGGCCAGGTTGTTCCAGCCGGTTGCCTTGGTATCGTCGCGGTAGTAAGTGCGCAGGTAGGTGTAGATCCAGTCCGCGCCGCGCGAGCGCGCCACCACCGAAAGGTCGGGCGGTTGCGCGCCGAACCACTTCGCGGCCGCCTTTGCATCCATGGACGACCGCATGGGTTCACCCACCTTATCGGCGTTGAACATGAGGTTGTCCTTGATCTGCTGCTCGGTGATGCCTAGGTCGGTGAGCCGGTTGTAGCGCATGTACTGCGCGCCATGGCAACCCATGCAGTAATTCACGAAAACCTTGGCGCCACGCTGGAGCGAGGCGGTGTCGTGGTTGTCTATCGGCGCCCGGTCGAGCGCCACGTGGCCGCCCGCAGCGAATGCGGCAGCAGGGAAGGCCGCGGCGAGAAAAACGCTTTTCAGGATTCGCATGGCGCTCACCAGGTGACCCGTTGCGGCTCGGGCTTTTCCTTGTCGTTGGCGGTGTACCAGGGCATCAGCACAAAAAAGGCAAAATAGGCTACGGTGAAAATGCGCGCCAGAACTGTCGCGACCTCGAGGGACGTTCCGGGCACCTTGCCGAGGAAGTCGGTGGGCTCCACGCCCAGCCAGCCGAGGATCACGAAGCTCACGACGAACACCGCCAGGGCGGTCTTGAACTTCGGGCCGCGATAACGAATCGACTTCACCTTGCCGCGGTCGAGCCATGGCAACGCGAAGAAGATGAGCACCGCGGCGCCCATCACTACCACGCCAGGGAACTGGGACCCGAACATCGCCGGCACGGCACGCAGCATGGCGTAGTAGGGCGTGAAATACCACACGGGAGCGATGTGCGCCGGGGTCTTGAGCGGGTCGGCGGGGACGAAGTTGTTGTACTCCAGGAAATAGCCGCCGAATTCGGGCATGAAGAAGACGATGATGGAAAACACCATCAGGAAAACCACCACGCCCACGATGTCCTTCACCGTGTAGTAAGGGTGGAAGGGAATCCCGTCGACGGGAATGCCAGTCTTCGGATCCTTGGTCTTCTTGATTTCCACGCCGTCCGGGTTGTTGGACCCCACTTCATGCAGCGCAATGATGTGCGCAGCCACGAGACCCACCAGCACCAGAGGGATGGCGATGACGTGGAAGGCAAAGAAGCGGTTCAGCGTGGCGTCCGACACCACGTAATCACCGCGGATCCAGATGGAGAGGTCTTCGCCGATGAACGGTACCGCGCTGAACAGGTTGACGATCACCTGCGCGCCCCAGTAGGACATCTGACCCCAGGGAAGCAGATACCCGAAAAACGCCTCCGCCATCAGGCAGAGGTAGATCAAAACGCCGAATATCCATATCAACTCGCGGGGCTTGCGATACGAGCCATAAAGCAGCCCGCGCATCATGTGCAGGTACACCACCACGAAGAACATGGAGGCGCCCGTGGAGTGGATGTAGCGCACCAGCCAACCCCAGGGCACGTCGCGCATGATGTATTCCACCGAACCGAACGCCTGGGAGGCGTCGGGTTTGTAGTGCATCGTGAGAAAGATTCCCGAGAGAATCTGAATCACCAGCACCAGCAGAGCCAGAGATCCGAAGTAGTACCAGAAGTTGAAGTTCTTCGGCGCGTAGTACTCGGACAGGTGCTCCTTGAAGAGCGAGGTAAGCGGAAAGCGCGCGTCAATCCACTGCACGAGCGCGCCGGTCTTCGTGTTGCTGCTCATGGGCTCAGGCTCCCTTGCTGTCTTCGCCCACCAGGATTCTGGTGTCGGTGAGGTAACGGTACGGAGGCACCTTCAGATTGGTGGGTGCAGGCATGCCCTTGAGCACGCGGCCGGAAACGTCGAATTTCGAACCGTGGCACGGACAATAGAAGCCGCCCAGCCAGTCGGCCCCGAGCCCGCTGTCGGGCCCTGCCTTGAGTTTCTCTGAGGGGGAGCATCCCAGATGAGAACAGATGCCCACGAGCACCAGATAGTCGGGCTTGATGGCGCGGGTGTTCTTGTCCACGTAGGAGGGCTGCAGGGGCTGGCTCGAGTCGGGGTCGGCGAGCCGGTCAGCCCACTTGGGGATCGCGTCGATCATTTCCTGAGTGCGGTGGACAATCCACACCGGCTGGCCGCGCCATTCCACGGTGACCATCATCCCCGGCTCGAGCCGCGAGACGTCCACCTCCACGGGAGCGCCGGCCGCGCGTGCACGGGCGCTCGGTGTCATGCTCATGACGAAGGGGACCGCAACCGATGCCGCACCCGCGGCACCCACAGCACCCGTAGCCCACAGCAGGTAACGACGGGTCTTGCTGGCCGGCCCGGATGGCCATTCTTTCGTTGAATCACCCATGCTGTTCCTCGAAGCCGCGACGAAAAGGAATAATTATAGCGGTGCGCATAGACCACGTCTCCCTGTAACACGCCAAATACCTGACTCGCAAAGAACTTATACTTTCCACACTACCCTTGCGACTTATCTGTGCCAACGATATTGCAGCGCGGAAAAACGGATTGCTTCTGCGCTGCACAGACAGCGGCGGCAGGCCTCGTGTTCCATTGAGATCTGAAGGGGTCGGACTTACGCTTCTAGCGAGAAAACGGAACACCGCGTAGGCAGTCCAGGCAAGCCCCTCTTCACTTCTCGAACCGCGCTTTACCGAGCACAGGCGACCTTTAAAGCCCTTATGTTGCTCCGCAGCAGCCAGCGCTCTCGGCCGGGCAGGCAACCAGAGCCTCACGGGGGCGCTCGACCACCACTTGGCACCCGCGCTGCACCGGCTAAACTCTCCGTCCTCGACAGGAGACCCAATGAAAACTCGCGTCCAGTGGCTCGAAGATGCGGCATTTAGGGCCACCACGGATAGTGGCCACACGCTCACGATGGACGGTGCGCCCGAGGGTGGTGGTCGCAACCTCGGCCCCAGGCCCATGGAAACGGTGTTGGCCGGCGCGGGCGGGTGCACTGCTTACGACGTGGTGACCATCCTCAATAAGTCTCGGCAGAACGTACGCGAAGTCCTCGTGGACGTGGAAGCCGAGCGGGCACCGACAGACCCGAAGGTCTTTACTCGCATCCACTTCCACTTCACCGTCAAGGGCAGGGCCGTCAAGCCCGAGGCCGGCGAGCGCGCCATCACGCTTTCGGCGCAGAAGTACTGCTCCGCTTCCATCATGCTGGGCAAGACCGCACGGATAAGCCACGACTTCGAGATCGTTGAAGAGCCACCTCTCGAGCCCTGAACCTCAGACCCTGAAAGTGGCGCTGGTCATAACCTTCGCCATCAACCGCATCGCAAGACGCGCTGGCGCGGGCAAAGGTGCGCCGCCTTGGGACTGGGCCGTGCTCGCGTGGGAGGCTTCCTCCTGACGCATGCATTCTAGAACCGCCCGGCTGCGCGCATCGGCGTGCGGCAATCGCTCGATATGGCCATCGAGATGTCGCTCCACGCCCCGCTCGGTTTCGGCAAGGAAGCCCAGGTTCCAGCGATCGCCGGCCAAGCCCGACAGCGCACCCAGGGCAAAGGATCCGGCATAGAACACCGGATCCAGCACACTCGCCCTTCCGCCCAGAGCCTCGATGCGCGAACGCGTCCAGGCAAGGTGGTCCAGCTCTTCATCCGCCGCCCTGCCGAGCACTTCGCGGGTAAGGACATCGCGGGCCGTCAGCAACTGGCCCTGGTATAGCGCCTGGGCGCACACTTCGCCGCAGTGGTTGACGCGCATCAAGGCCGCGACGAGCCGCCGCTCGGCGTTCGTCAGTTCCGCCTCGGGCAGATCAGCCCCCGGCTCCGGGCGGCGCGCGGGTGCTGGCGAAAACAACGTCCGCAAGCCGTGATCGAGGCTGCCGATCACACGATCCAGACCTTCGAGGCGACGGCCCGCCACCGGATCACCCGTGCTCATTTCTTGCGCAACAGGAAGTGGAATTCGTCTTTCTCCGCACTGCTGGCAATGAGCGCGTTACCGGTCTGGCGCGAGAAGGCCTGGAAGTCGCGCACAGAGCCGGGGTCGGTGGCCAGCACCCGCAGCACTTGGCCGGATTCCATCGAATTGAGCGCCTTCTTGGTGCGCAATATGGGTAGCGGACAGTTGAGCCCGCGGGCATCCACTTCCGCGTCATGGGTTGAGGCATCGGTCATGTGTTGCTCCAATGGTTGCCGCATGGGTCAGGCGAGCCCCGCACCGCGCTTCAGCAGAAGCGTCGAGACGCGGACATTGGCGTCCTGAAGTCGCTGCGCCAGCAATCGCAGAAAAGCCGTGTTGAAGCGGCTGCGGCAACTCTCGCCGGAATTCTCCAGCGCCTTGTCGCCCACCTCGATCAGCATGACTTCAGTGTGGGCGGCCACGGTGGCACTGCGTTGGGAGTTACCCGTGCCCAGATGGCTCATTTCACCAAAACACTCCCCCGGCCCCAGCACGTTCAGGAGACGGCCGGCTTTTGTGATCTTCACCTCGCCGGACGCGAGCACGAAAAATGAGCCCCCCGCGTCCCCCTCGCGAATCACGATCGTGCCTGAGGGGTGGCGGGACCACCGTGAGATGCGCACCACCTGCCAGAGATCCGCGTCGCTGAACTCGCGGAAAAAGGAAAGCGACCGCAGAGAATCGAACTTCTCGCTCTCGCCGACCTCTCGGCCAACGTCCTGCAATTGCGCGAAGGTGCTGGCGAGTTCGGCCGAGAACGCACCCCAGTTACGATAACGCTCGTCGAGGTTCTTCGCGAGCGCCTTCCCGACGATGCCGTCCAGCACGGGAGAGATTTCGGGGCGGTAAACGGAGGGCGGAACGGGGTCGACGTTGATGATCTGGTAGATCATGGAGAAGCTGTTGCTGGCCTTAAATGGCAGGTGTCCGGTGAGCAACTGGTACATCACCACGCCCAACGAGAAGATGTCCGTCTGGTGGTTCAACTGCTGGTCTCGCACCTGCTCGGGAGACATGTAGGCGGGCGAGCCAACCCCGGTAACGTGAGTGGTATCCGCAGAAACGGCCAGTGCCGCCCCGAAGTCCGAAATCTTGATGTCGTTCGACTCGTCGATGAGGATGTTGGCTGGCTTGATGTCGCGGTGAATGACGCCGAACCGGAGCACGAAATCGAGTGCCTTGCAGCACTTGAAGACGAGTTCGACGATACGCTGCAAGGACATGAGATTATCGACACGGCAGTACTGTTCAAGTGTCCCGCCTGGAACGTACTCCATGACGATGTAGCTGTCCTCCTCCGTCGACGCGGCGTCATAGATCGACACGATGTGCGGGTGGCGCAGTTTTCCCGCAAGCGACGCCTCGGTGAAGAATAACCTGCGGAAGCGCTGTCCCGTTTCACTGTCGCCGAGCACTTCGGGCCTGAGGCGCTTGATGGCTACCTTGCGGCCCGCCGCCGGATCAATCGCCAGGTAGACCACGCTCGTGGCACCCGCGCCGATCTCGCGGATGATGTCGTACTTGCCGATTCTTTCCATCTGGCGACTGTAACTCGGGCGGTAGCGACGGCCCCGACCCGAATCGTCGGGCATGCACGTGCTCGTGAAGTCGGGCGAAGTCGATTCTAGCCAAAAGCCACCGCACGTGACGTGCCGGTCCGCACGCTACTTCTTTGGCATGTTCGCGGCGATGCTGCGTAACTCCCTCAGCCGCGCCTCGGCGCTGGAGAGCTCGTAGAAATCGCCATCGCCAACGCCCACGGCAAGCTGGAGCTGCTCAATCGCGAGCTGCAGGTTGCCACGCACGAGGTAGGCCTCGGCGAGCGACTTGTGCTTCATGAGGGCCTTGCCCTGCATGGCGAAGGCGCGGGCCTGCAGCTCGTAGAGCCGACCGTCGTTCTGATCGCGCATCAGCGCGGCATCGGTGGCAGCGATGGCCTCCTCTACCCTGCCGTTGGTCAACATCGCCTCGGCATAGTCGTACACCAGGGAGCGCGCGCCCGGGAAAGTCCGAACCCCTCCGGAAAGCAGGGCCAGAGCACCGGCATTGTCCTTGCGCGCGGTGAGCAGCCGCGCCCGCAGCGCGGTGACCATGGGATGCGGGCCGGCCGCCTTCATCATGGACGGCAACTCGCGCTCGGCACGGGCCATGTCGCCGTGGCGCAACAGGGCGTGCACGAGACCGAAGCGTGCCCCCGCTTCGCTGTTGAACTTGCGCTCGGCCAGCACCTCGTCAAAGAAGGCTACCGCCGCGGCGGATTCGCCCTGCTGGGCACGCAGCTTGGCCCGGACGAGGTGAAATTCGATCGAGTCCGGGACCTGCCGGTAGGGCAGCGTGAAGGTGCGGTTCTGAACGTCTGCAATGCGCTCGAATGTCACCGGGTGGGTACGCATGTAGGACGGATAGTTGCCGGAATCGAACAAACGCGTGGCGCGCTGCAGGCGCTCCAGGAACACTGGCATGGCGTGCGGATCGAATCCGGCGCGCTCGAGAATCATCACGCCCACGCGATCGGCTTCGCGCTCATTGTCCCGCGTGAAGGCAAGCCGGCTCGCCAACTGCTGCGCCTGGGCGCCAGCCATCACGCCCGCCGCAGCCTGCGGGTTGGAACGCGCGGCGAGGATCGCAAGCGCAACGGCCGCCATGGAGAGCATGCCGGCGCGCTGCTGTTGCGCAACCAGGCGAGCGATGTGACGTTGGGTCACGTGAGCTACTTCGTGCGCAAGGACTGCCGCCAGTTCCGACTCGCTCTGGGAGGTCAGGATCAGCCCGGTGTGCACGCCGATGAATCCGCCGGGCATAGCGAAAGCGTTGACAGTGCTGTCCCGCAGCGCAAAGAAGGTGAAATCGATGCGCGAATCGGGACTGGCAGCCACCAGCCGGTAGCCGATGCCCGTGAGGTAATCCGTGACGTCGGGATCCTCGAGGAAGGCCGGCAGTTCGCGCAACTGCCGCAGCATGGAATAGCCGATGGCGCGCTCCTGGGCTGGCGACAGGGTGGCGGCGGCGGCATCCCCGAGGTCGGGAAGATCCTGAGCATGCGCACCGCCCGCCAGCAGGGCGGCGAGGAGCCAAAGCATTGCGGTAGCGGTTTTCATGGCCTGCTATGATCGCTTCGCCTGGCTAATGGTTCGACAAATGACCCTGCCGGCCGGACGGGCCGCAATTCGTCGCCGGAACGGTTTCACCACCCGAATTCCCCATGAGCGAACTCACCCACTTCGACCCCCAAGGCCGCGCCCATATGGTGGATGTGGGTGCCAAGGACGAGACTGCACGGGTGGCCGTGGCGGGGGGGCGGATCCGGATGTTGCCCGGCACGCTGGCGCGCATCCGCGACGGTACCGCCGCCAAGGGAGACGTGCTCGGCGTGGCTCGCATCGCCGCCATCCAGGGTGCCAAGCGAACTGCCGAACTCATTCCTCTGTGCCACCCCTTGCCGCTCACCCGCGTGGCCGTGGAGTTTTCCCTGGACGATGCCGACAGCGCGGTGGCTGTGCAGGCCACAGCGGAGTGCCTTGGCCGCACGGGTGTGGAAATGGAGGCGCTCACCGCAGCCACCGTGGGGCTGTTGACCATCTACGACATGTGCAAGGCCGTCGACCGGGGCATGACGATCGAGGCGGTTCGGCTTCTGGAAAAGCGCGGCGGGAAATCGGGCCATTGGAAGGCGCCCGCCTGAATTGCCCCTTGCCGAACCGCCGCCTGGTCCTGAAGTCCGAGAACACATGAAACTCATTGCCGTCATGGTGCTTTGCTGGGTTGCCCTGCCTGTGAATGCCGGCGTGGAGGAGGGCCGCGCCATCGCCCACGATCAGTTGCGAGGAAACTGCCTGGCTTGCCACCGGGCGCCTTCCGACCCCTACGCCGTTACCGATGCGACTCTCGGACCGGACCTGAAGGACTTGGCGCGCCGCTTCGCCGGCCGTTCAGCCCTGCGTGCCCAGGTGGCTGACCCCTCCTCGCGGAACCCGCACACCCTGATGCCGCCTTACGGGCGGCATCGCATCCTCACCGACCGGGAAATCGACCTGGTGGTGGATTATCTGCTGACGCTATGAAATCCGCGTCCGGGCCTGCCTTGCCCTCGCCAGCGCGCCGCCGCGCCGCTCTGCGCACCGCCGGCACCGTGGTTGCGGTCCTCGCGGGCGTCTGGCCATACCCGGAGGCCCTGCCCGCCACCGGAGAAAGCAGCGGCTTCGAAGCGAAAACCCTGGAAGATGCGCTGGCAGCCTCCGGAACCGCGGGTGCGCAGTTTACGGACGCCATCGAGCTCAAGGCTCCGGACCTCGCCGAGAACAGCGCCATCGTCCATGTGGAAGTGCACTCGCACCTGCCGGACACCCGCACGATCTGGCTGTTCGCCGAGAAGAACCCTCAGCCCCTGGTGGCGCGCTTCGACCTGCTGCCCGGATTGGAGCCCCGTCTGGCGGTGCGCATCAAGATGGCCGAGTCGGCCTTCCTGCGCGTGGTGGTGCTTTCCGGGGATCGCCTGTACGTTACCCGGCGGGAAACCAGGGTCACCCTCGGCGGGTGTGCCGGATAGGGGTGCCGCGATGCCGGAAGCCATACGCATGCGCATCGCCCTGGAAGCCGATGTGGCCGTGGTGAAGATACTCATGCCCCACCCCATGGAGACCGGGCTGCGCAAGGACGCGGTCACCGGCGAACTCGTGCCCATGCACTACATCAGCCACGTGGTGGTAAGCCACAACGGGCGCGCTGTCCTCGATGCCCGGACCAGCCGTTCGGTGTCACGCAACCCGTTTCTGGAACTGCGTATCACGGGCGCGCGCGCCGGTGACCGGATAGGCGTGCGGTGGGAGGACAATCGGGGCGAGAGCAACGCGCTGGACGCCGAAATCAAGTGATGAGCCGAGCCGCCGCCGCCCTGCTGCTCGCCTCGTGGTGCATGCCCGGTGGCGCGCTCGCCCAGTCTTTGCCCGCGGACGACCGTGCGCGCTTCCTCGATGCCCACGCGCGCAGCTTGCCCGGCGTCGCCGTCGCCGACTACGTTCTGGGCGGCTTCGTCGCCAGCGCCACCGCTCGGCGGCACTACGAGGACATCATGTCCTTTCCACCCTTCCTGCCGGAAGTGGAGCGGGGCAGGACCCTATGGGAGACGCCGTTTCGCAACGGCCGCAGCTACGCCGGCTGCCTGCCCCAGGAGGGCCGCATGATCGCCGGGCGATATCCCTACTACGAACCTGCGGAGGACAGAGTCATCACCTTCGAGATGGCTCTGAACCGCTGCCGCCGCGTCAACGGCGAAGCAGAATTCCGCCACGACGACCGCGCCACCATGGGCCTGCTCACCGCCTGGGCCCGCAGCCTCTCCGACGGCATGATCATGGATGTTCGCGTGGAAGGCCCCGGCGCCCTGCGACGCTACGAAAACGGCCGTCGCTTGTTTTTCCGCCGCATGGGCCAGATGAATTTCGCATGCGCCACCTGCCACCTGCACAACGCAGGGGCCGTAATGCGCATGGAGACCATCTCGCCGGCAGTGGGCCAGGCGGTGCACTTTCCCATCTGGCGCGGCGCCGAGCAGCTCTACACCCAGCACATGCGTTTCACGCGCTGCATGGAGCAGGTGCGCGCCGAACCGTTTCCCATGGGCAGCGAGGCGTTCAACGACCTGGAGTACTTTCACGCTGCCCTGTCTAACGGCCTGCCGCTGCGGGCCAACGTGTACCGACGCTGATGCTGAGGTGGCTTCGCGGCCTGGCCAGGGGGGCCGATCCCGCATTGGTCCTCGCGGCTGCACGCGAGGCGCTGGCGCAGGGCCGCGACGCCGATGCGGCTGCGGCGCTGGACGACTTACTGCACAACGAGCCCGGACTCGCCCAGGCGCTGCACCTGCGCGCCGTACTGCACTGTCGCGCCAGCGAGTTCGACCTGGCCCAGGAGCGGCTCGAGCAGGCCATCGAGGCCGAGGCGACGATGGCCGAATCCCATCTCACGCTCGCGGAGGTTCATCTGGAAGGCGAGCGGTTCAGCAAGGCCGTGGAGAGCCTGCGCGCGGCGCTGGCGCTCGATCCGGCCAACACAGCGGCCGGCCAGCGCCTGCTCCTGGCCCTCAGGGCTGATGGACGGCATGACGAGGCGCTGGAGTACTGGCAGCTGCTGAGGTGCCTGGACTGGCGCATCGATCCGGCAAGCAATCCCGTGGCAGTCCTGCATGCCCAGGCACGGCTGGTGGAAGCCGAGGCCGCCCTGGAGGGTCGGTTGCGCCACTCGCCCCACGATGCGCAGCTTCATCAGTTGCTCGGCATCACCCGAATGGGGCGCGGCCGCCTGGACGACGCGGTCGCCGCCTTTCGGGAAGCGGTGCACGCCGCCCCTGAAGATACAGGTGCCCGCGGGCGACTGGCCTTTGCCCTCGACTCACGTGGCGAACTGACGGCAGCGCTGGAACACTACGGCGCCGCCGCCGAAGCGAGCGCCTCGCCTCAGGCCTGGTCAGACTGGCTGTCGGCGCACCTGTACGCCAAAGCTGCCGACGCTCGAGAGGCCGCTGCCGCCCATGCCCGCTACGCCGCGATCTTCGCCTCCATCGAACCCGCTCCGCACACCAACCAGCGCGATCCCTGCCGCCGCCTGCGCGTGGGCTATGTGTCCAACGATTTCATGGACCACGTCATCAGCTACTTCCTGCTGCCGGTCCTGGAGCGCCACGACCGCACCTGCGTGGAGGTGTGGTGCTACGACCGTACCGCCAGCCGCGATGCCCTGTCGGCCGCCTTCGAGGGCGCGGCGGACGTCTGGCGGCCGGCGTGCGGCCTGAGTCCAGCGCAACTGGCAGCCCGGATTCGCGCTGACGGCATCGACGTGCTGGTGGACCTCAAGGGGCACTTCGACGATAGCGCGCTGCCAACCTTCGCCCATCGGCCCGCACCCGTGCAGCTGTCGTGGCTCGGCTACCCGGACTCCACCGGCCTGCCGGCAGTAGACGGCTGGATCACCGATGCCATCATCGCCGAAGACCTCGCCGGACAGCACGATGCCGCCAGGGCGGTGGCGCTGCCGCAATTTTTCATGTGCTTCCGCCCGCGCCCCGGCGCCCCCGAACCCGGTCCCCTGCCGGCACGGCGCAAGGGCCACGTCACTTTCGCCAGCTTCAACACGTTTTCCAAGGTAAGCGAGCCCATGCGCGCCGCCTTGGTGCGCCTGCTGGCCGCCGTACCCGAGAGCCGGCTGGTCATGACCGCCGTGCCCAACGGCCAGGTCCGCGAGGCGCTGCTGGCACAATTCGACGCGGGCGGGGTAGACCCTGCGCGGGTCGAGCTTCGCTCGCGCGACAGCCACGACCGCTTTCTTGAGTGGCATCGCGAGGTGGATCTGGCGCTCGACAGCTTCCCCTACAACGGCACCACCACCACCCTGCACGGCCTGTGGATGGGCGTACCCTGCGTCTCGCTGGCGGGGCAGGCGCACGTGTCACGGGTGGGGGTCAGCATCCTGCGCAATCTCGGACTCGAAGACTGGATTGCCCGCGACGAGGACCACTGGCTGGAAATCGCCGCCCAGGCCGCGCTGCAGCCCGATCGCCTGGAGTCCCTTCGCGCCTCGCTCCGCGCCCGCATGGCGGCCTCTGCGCTGATGGACGAGAACGGCTTCGTGCGATACCTGGAAGCGGCCTACCGCGACGCCTGGCGGCGCTGGTGTGAAGCTGGGTCCGCTGGCGACGGCGTCAGGCGGATGGCCGCTTGCTCGCCAGCCGCACCACCAGACCCTTCGTGACCTTCTCGGCGAATTCACGGGAGTAGCCCAGCTCTTCCAGCTGCCAGCGGAACGTGTTTCCAAGCTTCGCCTTGCGAAACAGGCCGAGGCGGTTTTCATGGTGGAAACGCAACGCCCTCGCGTACAGCCCTTCGGTAACCACCGCCAGTTGATTGGCGGCGCCCTTGTCGGTTCGCGCCTCGCTGGCAGGGGGAAACCGGCGCGACAGATCCAGGGCGAGGTTCTTGGCGAAATCGTCGACCTTGCGGGTATCGAACCAACCGAACATGAATAAGGCTCCGTTTGCTATTCTGAAAAGTGAAGTAGTGTAACGGACGCGTCGGTCACGAAAGATCGACCATCAGCATCAGACATAATCGACCACTTCCATGGCAAATGTACCGGCAGCCCCTCGGCAACCAGGAGCCACACTCCGCTGGCTGCTGGGGCTGGTGGGACTGCCGGCGCCCGAATCGCCCTCCAGAGCACCCTCGGGGACTCTTCTGGAGCAAGTGGTGGATACCATCGGCCGGAGTGATTTGCAAGGCGCAACCCATCTTCTGGAGTCGGCCCCGCGCCATGACCCGGATCGCGCCGCCGGCCACAAGGCACTGGCCGACGCTTGCGCAGACCTGGGCCGCTGGGAAGATGCTGAGCGGCACTACCGCGCCGCATTGGACCTGGCGCCTTCGCTGGCCACGGCCTGGAACAACCTGGGCCTGCTCCTGAAGGCCACGGGCCGCGCCGAGCAGGCCAAGGGGGCCTTCACATGTGCCCTCAAAGAAGACCCCTCCTCCGAGGCGGCGATACTTAACCTGGCCGACAGCCTGGAGCAGGGCGGCGAGACGGCCGCGGCACGGGCGCTGCTGCAAAGCGCCGCACAGCGCGATCCTGGCAGTGCGCCCGTGGCGGTGAACCTCTCGGCGCTGCTGTTCAATGAGGGCGACGCCGCGGGCGCCGAAGGCGTTCTGCTCCCCGCCCTGGCCGCCGCACCCCGCGAAGCGCGGGTGCTCTTCAACCTCGCCATCGCCCTGCGGGCCCAGGGCCTGGCGCGCGACGCCGGGGCGTTGTTCGATCGCGCCATCGCCGCCGAGCCCGGCAATCACTTGATCGCTTCCGCGCGCCTGCTTACGCTGCAATACCGCGACGATCTCGACGCGGAAGCCATCGCCGGTGAACATTTCGCCTTCGGGGCACGTTTTCCCGAAGCACCGGTGCTCGCAACGCCTCCTCTCGACGGTCCCCTCAGGGTTGGGTTCGTTTCCGCCGACTTCGGCTTTCACGTGGTGTCAGCATTCCTGGAGCCGCTGTTCGTTCACCTCGACGGCCGGCGCGTGCAAGTTCATTGCTACCACGCCGGCACGCTCGACGATGCCCAGACCGCGCGCCTGCGCGCCCGCGCCCACGCCTGGCGCAGCGTGGCCGCCCTGGACGACGAGGCCTGCGCGGAGCGGATCCGCGCCGACCGGCTGCACCTGTGCATCGACCTCTCCGGCCACACCGGCGGCAACCGTCTGCCGGTGTTCGCCCGGCGAGTTGCGCCCGTCCAGGCCACCTGGCTCGGCTATCCGGACGGCACCGGCCTCGCTGCCATGGATGCGCGCTTCACCGATGCCGTTGCCGATCCTCCCGGGGCAGCCGACGCCCGCTGCAGCGAGCAACTGGTGCGCCTGCCCGGGTTCCTGTGCCAGCCGGTGCGGCGCGAAGCCCCGGCCGTGACTCCGCTGCCAGCGGGTTCGAGCGAGTTCTTCACCTTCGGCTGCTTCAACCACCTCGCAAAGCTCTCGGACACCACGCTCAGCCTCTGGGCCCACGTGCTGCGCGCCGTGCCTCAGGCGCGTCTGCTGGTGAAGGCACGGGGCCTGGATCAGCCGCTCACCTCGCAGCGATTACGCGAGCGCTTCCGGACTGCCGGAGGAGACGTCTGCCGGCTCGTCCTCGAGAGCGCCACACCCGACTCCGCCTCCCATCTGGCGCGCTATGGCGCGGTGGACGTGGCCCTGGACAGCATTCCCTACAACGGCACCACCACCACCTGCGAAGCCTTGTGGATGGGCGTGCCCGTGATCACCCTCGCGGGAGACCGCCATGCAGCCCGGGTGGGCGCGAGCGTGCTCACGCGCGCCGGCCATCCTGAATGGGTGGCGCGGGACCAGGCCGAGTTCGTTGCCATCGCGGCGCGTCTTGCCTCGGACCGCGCAACCCTTGCCCGGCTGCGCGCGGGCCTGCGGGCATCCGTGGCTTCAAGCCCGCTGGCCGACGCCGCCGGGTTCGCGCGCGACTTCGAGCAGGCCTGCCAGGCGCTGGTGTCGCCATGCTGAACAGACTGCTTGGGCGCCTGCGGGGAAAAGCGGATGCTGCCGCCGGGGCGCCAAGCCTGGCGCAACTGTTGAGCGAGGCTTTCGCGTGCATTCAGGCGGGAGACGCCGGGGGCGCCCTGCGCGCTGCCGAGGAGGCCTTGCGGCATCGTCCGGGTAATGCCGACGCGCTTTATCTGCGCGGTCTCGCCGATGCGCTGCGCGGGTCCCATGAGGCTGCGCTCGGGTGGTACGCGCAGGCGCGCTACGCCGACCCGGCGAACGCGGCGTTTGCCTATTCCGAGGGCATGAGCGCCCGCGCCCTGGGTCAGCTTCCCGCCGCCATCAGCGCGTGGGAAGAGGCGGCGCGTCTCGATCCAGCGGATGCGTCCACAATGTATGCCCTTGGCGCGGCGCTGCTGGAAGCCGGCGAGCCGGAACGGGCAGTGGCGATGCTCGACCGCGGCGCGGCGCTCAACCCGGAGGATGCCAGTCTTCGATGCGACCTCGGCCACGCCCTGCTCGCCGCTGGCCGGCAGGAATCGGCCATCGCGGCATTTTCCCTGGCCTGCGCACTGCGGCCTGAAGATGCAAGGCTGCACGACAGCCTGGGCGTGGCGCTTCAAGGGCAATGGCGCTTTGCTGAGGCGCTCGCCGCCTTCGACCTGGCTGTGTCCATGGATCCTGACTTCGCCAGCGCGCACAACAACCGCGGAACGGCACTCCAGGCCATGGGGCGGGTGGAGGAATCCGTGGACGCCTTCGCCCGCGCGCTGGCGCTAGACCCCCGGCACGCCCGAGCCTTGCCCAACCGAGCCCAGGCCTTGCAGGAGACCG
>DAIPHN010000060.1:0-16518 GCA_036771335.1 Burkholderiales bacterium | reverse complement strand
CGGCAAGCTCGACGGCTACGCCATCCGCGTGCCCACCATCAACGTCTCGCTGGTGGACCTGTCCTTCCTGGCCAAGCGGCCCACGTCCGTGCAGGAGGTGAACGACGTGGTGAAGGCCGCCTCGGAAGGCGAGTTGAAGGGCATCCTGGGCTGGACCGACGCACCGCTGGTGTCGGTGGACTACAACCACGACCCGCGCTCCTCCATCTTCGACGCCACCCTCACCAAGGTGGCCGAGGGCACGCTGGTGAAGGTGTCGGCCTGGTACGACAACGAGTGGGGCTTCAGCAACCGCATGCTCGACACGGCGGTGGCCTTCACCAACGCCAAGTAACGCAGCGCGGGCCGGCGCGATCGCCGGCATGAACTCGCCATCGGGGTCGCGAAAGGGGGGGTTCCCCGTCAGCGGCCCCCTTTCCTTTCAGGGGCAGGCGCACAGCATGATCAAGACCCTCGCCGACGTGGACCTGCATGACAGGCGCGTGCTCATCCGGGCCGACTTCAACGTGCCCCTCCAGGAGGGTCGCATCAGCGAGGACACGCGCATCCGCGCCTCCCTGCCGGGCATCCGCCACGCGCTCGCCGCGGGCGCGCGGGTGATGCTGGTCTCCCACCTGGGCCGCCCCGAGGAAGGCGTGTTCGACGAGGCGCAGTCTCTCGCGCCCGTGGCGCGGCGCCTGTCCGAGCTGCTCGGCCAGGAGGTGCCGCTGGTGCGCCACTGGCTCGACGGCGTGGAGGTTCAGCCGGGGCACGCGGTGCTGCTGGAGAACTGCCGCTTTAACAAGGGCGAGAAGAAGAACGACGAAACCCTGTCGCGGCGCATGGCTGCCCTGTGTGACGTGTACGTGAACGACGCCTTCGCCACCGCCCACCGCGCCGAGGCCACCACCCACGGCGTAGCGCGCTTCGCCCCCGTGGCCTGCGCCGGCCCGCTCATGGCCGCCGAGATCGAGGCCCTGGGCAAGGCGCTGCAGAGCCCCGCCCGGCCGCTGGTGGCCATCGTGGGCGGCTCCAAGGTGTCCACCAAGCTCACCATCCTGGGCGCGCTGGCCGAGAAGGTGGACCAACTCATCGTGGGCGGGGGCATCGCCAACACCTTCATGGCCGCCGCCGGGCTGCCCATCGGCAAGTCGCTGTGCGAGCCCGACCTGGTGCCCGAGGCGCGGCGCATCATCAAGGCGGCGCGCGCCCGGGGCGGGGACGTGCCCCTGCCCGTGGACGTGGTGGTGGCGAGCGAGTTCTCCGCCAGCGCCGCGGCCACGGTGAAGGCCGCCGCCGAGGTGGGCCCCGAGGACATGATCCTCGACGTGGGCCCGCGCACCGCCGAGCTGTTCCGCGGCCTGCTGGGCAAGGCCGCCACCATCGTCTGGAACGGCCCGGTGGGCGTGTTCGAGTTCGACGCCTTCGCCGGCGGCACCCGGGCCATGGCCGAGGCCATCGCCGCCTCGCCCGCCTTCTCCATCGCCGGCGGCGGCGACACCGTGGCGGCCATCGCCAGGTTCGGCATCACTGATCGCGTGTCCTACATCTCCACCGCTGGCGGGGCCTTCCTGGAATTCCTCGAAGGGCGCAAGCTGCCGGCCATCGAAATCCTCGAAGCGCGCGCCGCCGCCTGAGCATGCAGCGCTCCACCAAGATCGTCGCCACCCTGGGCCCCGCCTCCTCCGAGAGGGCGGTGCTGCACGCCATGGTGGCCGCGGGCGTGGACGTGGTGCGCATGAACTTCTCCCACGGCCTTGCCGAAGACCACCTCGCCCGCGCCGACCTGGTGCGCGAGGTCTCCCGCGAGCTGGGCCGCACCGTGGGCATCATGGTGGACCTGCAGGGCCCGAAGATTCGCATCGGCAAGTTCGACGGCGGGCGCATCACCCTGGCCGACGGCGCCGCATTTGTGCTCGACGCCGAATGCGGCATGGGCGATTCCGGCCGTGTGGGCCTCGACTATCGCGAGCTGCCCAACGACGTGCGCGCCGGCGACGAACTGCTGCTCGACGATGGCCGCATCACCCTCAAGGTGCAGCGCGTGGAGGGGGCGAGCATCCACACCCTGGTGACCCACGGCGGCGAGCTGTCCAACAACAAGGGCATCAACCGCCGCGGCGGCGGCCTCACCGCCCCCGCCCTCACCGCCAAGGACATGGACGACATCCGCGTGGCGGCGCGCATGAAGGCCGACTTCCTGGCCGTGTCCTTTCCCAAAAGCGGGTCCGACATGTACATGGCCCGCGAGCTCATGCGCGCCGCGGGCGGCAAGGCGCTGCTGGTGGCCAAGATCGAGCGCACCGAGGCGGTCAAGGCCCTGGAGGAAATCCTCGAAGCCTCCGACGCCATCATGGTGGCGCGCGGCGATCTGGCGGTGGAGGTGGGCGACGCGGCGGTGCCGGCGCTGCAGAAGCGCATGATCCGGCTGGCCCGCGAGCGCAACAAGCTCACCATCACCGCCACGCAGATGATGGAATCCATGATCTCGAGCCCCGTGCCCACCCGGGCCGAGGTCTCGGACGTGGCCAACGCCGTGCTCGACGGCACCGACGCGGTGATGCTGTCGGCCGAGACCGCCGCCGGGAAGTATCCGGTGCACACGGTGGAGGCCATGGCCCGGGTGTGCCTGGAGGCCGAGAAGTCCGCCGACCTGGAGCTCGACCGCGAATTCCTCAACCGCGTGTTCACCCGCGTGGACCAGTCCATTGCCATGGGGGCGCTGTTCACCGCCTTCCACCTTAAGGTGAAGTGCATCGCGGCCCTCACCCAGTCGGGCTCCACGGCGCTGTGGATGTCGCGGGTGAACTGCGGCGTGCCCATCTACGCCCTCACGCCCGAAATAGGCACCCGCTACCGGCTCACGCTGTTCCGCGACGTCTACCCGCTCATGATCCAGTACTTCGGTTCCGACCGGGAGCAGCTGCTGCTCGAGGCCGAGCGGCAGTTGAAGCAGCACGGCGCGGTGCAGGACGGCGACCTGATCGTGCTCACCATCGGCGAGCCCATCGGCAAGTCGGGCGGCACCAACACCCTCAAGATCGTGCGCGTGGGCGAGCACGGAGACTGAAGCCATGCCCACCAAGACCCGCACCGCCCGCTATGCCCTGGTGGGCCTGGAAATCGTCGAGAACCTCGGCCTGCTGGTGATCGCCTGCGCCACGGTGGTGGCCGGCTGGCACGAGGTGCAGCTCATGTGGACCAACGCCAAGGTCACGCTGGGCGACCTGCTGCTCATGTTCCTGTACCTCGAAGTGCTCTCCATGGTGGGGCTGTACTACAACTCGGGCAAGCTGCCGGTGCGCTTCCCGCTCTACATCGCCATGGTGGCCCTGGCGCGCTACCTGATCCTGGACGTGAAGGAACTGGACAGCGCACGCATGCTGTACGTGGCCGGCGCCGTGCTGCTGCTCGCCCTGGCGGTGCTGGTGATCCGCTTCGGCCACGTGAGGTATCCCTACACCGACGATGGAGGCCGCGCCTCCCCGGGCGAGGGCCCGGACAAGTGAGATGCCAATGAGCAATGCCGCCGTGGTGGGAATCGTGATGGGCTCCACCAGCGATTGGGACACCCTGTCCCACGCCGCGCGCCTGTTGCAGCAGTTCGAGGTGCCCTACGAGGCCAGCGTGGTGTCGGCCCACCGTACCCCGGACCGCATGTTCGAGTACGCCGCCACGGCCGCGGGCCGCGGCCTGCGTTGCATCATCGCCGGTGCCGGCGGCGCGGCCCACCTGCCGGGCATGGTGGCCGCCAAGACCACCTTGCCGGTGCTGGGCGTGCCGGTGCAGAGCCGCGTCCTCAAGGGGCTCGACTCGCTGCTGTCCATCGTGCAGATGCCCCGTGGCGTGCCGGTGGCCACCTTCGCCATCGGCGAGGCGGGCGCGGCCAACGCCGCGCTGTTTGCCGTGGCGCTGCTGGCCACCACCGACGCCGCGCTGGCGGCGCGTCTGGCGGCCTTCCGCGCCGAGCAGACCGCCGCCGTGCAGGCGGCCACGCTGCCGCCTCCATGAGGACGGTGCCGCCGGGCGCGTGGCTCGGGTTGCTCGGCGGCGGCCAGCTCGGCCGCATGTTCTGCATGGCCGCCCAGAGCCTGGGCTACCGCGTGCTGGTGCTTGACCCGGGCGCTGCCAGCCCCGCGGGCGCCGTGGCCGATGCCCACCTGCAGGCCGGCTACCTGGATGCGGCCGCGCTCGAAGAGCTGGGCGCGCGCTGCGCCGCGGTCACCACCGAATTCGAGAACGTGCCCGCCGAGGCCCTCGACCGGCTGGCTGCGCACTGCGTGGTGAGCCCGGCGGCCGCCAGCGTGGCCGTGGCCCAGGACCGTGCCTGCGAGAAGCGCTTCCTGGCCGGCATCGGCCTGGACACCGCCCCCTTCGCGGTCATCGAGACGGCGGCGCACCTGGAGGCCGCCGACCCGGCGCTGTTCCCCGGCATCCTCAAGCGCGCGCGCTTCGGCTACGACGGCAAGGGCCAGGCGCGCGTGGCGAACCTGGCCGAGGCGCGTTCCGCCTTCCAGGCGCTGGGCGGCGCGCCCTGCGTGCTGGAGCAGCGCCTCGCCCTGGATCTGGAACTCTCGTGCGTGGTGGCGCGCGGCTTCGACGGCGCCACGCGCGCCTTCCCGGTGGCCGAGAACGCCCACGCCGAGGGCATCCTGGATGTGTCGGTGGTGCCAGCGCGGGTGCCCGCGGCGCTGGCCGAGGCCGTGCAGCGCGCCACCGTGCGCACCGCCGAGGCGCTGGATTACCGCGGCGTGCTGTGCGTGGAGTATTTCGTGGTGCAGGGCGAGCGGCTGCTGGCCAACGAGATCGCGCCGCGGCCCCACAACAGCGGCCACTACACTATCGACGGCTGCGTCACCTCCCAGTTCGAGCAGCAGGCGCGCGTCATGTGCGGCCTGCCCCTGGGCGACCCGTCGGCCCACTCGCCCAGCGTCATGGTGAACCTGCTGGGAGACCTGTGGGCCGCCGGCGAGCCCGACTGGACCCGCGTGCTGTCCAATCCGCGCGCCAAGCTGCACCTCTACGGCAAGACCGAGGCACGGCCGGGCCGCAAGATGGGCCACTTCACCGTGCTCGCGCCTTCCGTGGCGCAAGCAGAGGCCGAGGCGCTCGCCATCCGCGCCGCGTTGCGCGACGACGCGCGCCGCCCCTTCATCGCCCGTTCCGCCTGATCCCCGCCATGACCCTCGAAGCTGTCCAGGAGACCCGCCTCGCCTCGCTGCCTTTCCTGCACCGGGGCAAGGTGCGCGACCTCTACGAGGTGGATGCCGAGCGCCTGCTCATCGTGCAGACCGACCGTCTGTCGGCCTTCGACGTGATCCTGCCCACGCCCGTGCCGGGCAAGGGCGAGGTGCTCACGGCGGTGTCAAAGTTCTGGTTCGAGAAGCTTGCCCACGTGATTCCAAACCACCTCACGGGCGACGACCCCGAGTCGGTGGTGGCGCCCGGCGAGCGCAGCCGGGTGCGCGGGCGCGCCTTCGTGGTGCGCAGGCTCGAGCCCCTGCCCATCGAGGCCATCGTGCGCGGCTACCTGGCGGGCTCGGGCTGGAAGGACTACCAGCGTACCGGCGCCATCGGCGGCATCGCGCTGCCGCCCGGGCTGCCCGAGGCGGCGCAGCTGCCGGCGGTGATCTTCACGCCCTCCACCAAGGCCCCCAAGGGCGCCCACGACGAGAACATCACCTATGCCCAGGCCGAGGCGCTGCTGGGCGCGGCGCGCGCGGCGCAGGTGCGCGAGGCCTCCGTCCGCCTCTACACCGAGGCCGCCGCGTACGCCCGGGGCCGCGGCATCATCATTGCCGACACCAAGTTCGAGTTCGGCACCGACGCCGCCGGCACGCTCTACCTCATCGACGAGGCGCTCACGCCCGACTCCTCGCGCTTCTGGCCGGCCGACCAGTACCGCACCGGCATCTCGCCGCCGTCCTTCGACAAGCAGTTCGTGCGCGACTGGCTCGAGGCGCAGCGCTGGAACAAGCAGCCGCCCGCGCCGGCGTTGCCCGACGAGGTGTTGGCGCGTACCGGCGAGAAGTACCGCGAGGCCCTGCGGCTGCTCACGCAGTGAGCGCCATGGCGGGCGCGGCCGATATCGAGCGCGCGGTGGCGGTGCTGCGCGGTGGCGGGCTGGTGGCCTTTCCCACCGAGACGGTCTACGGACTGGGGGCGGATGCGTCCAATCCCCGGGCCGTGGCGCGCATCTTCGCGGCCAAGGGGCGGCCCGCCGACCATCCCGTGATCGTCCATCTGGCCGAGGCCGGCCAGCTGCCGCAATGGGCGCGGCGCGTGCCCGAGGCGGCGCGGCGCCTGGCGGCCGCCTTCTGGCCCGGCCCCCTCACGCTCATCCTGCCGCGCGCGGCCGGTGTTTCGGATGCGGTCACGGGCGGGCAGGACAGCGTGGGTATCCGCGTGCCCTCCCACCCCGTGGCCCAGGCGCTGCTGCAGGCCTTCGGCGGCGGCATCGCGGCGCCCTCGGCCAACCGCTTCGGCCGCATCTCGCCCACGCGCGCCGAGCACGTGCGCGCCGAACTGGGCGATGCGGTGGACCTGGTGCTGGAGGGCGAGGCGCCGGAGGTGGGCATCGAGTCGGCCATCGTCGATCTGTCGGGCTTGAAACCGGCGCTGCTGCGGCCGGGCATGCTGGGCGCCGCGGCCATCGAGGCGGTGCTGGGCGAGCCATTGGCCGCGCCGGGCGCTGATGCGCCCCGTGCCTCGGGGACCCTCGCCGCGCACTACGCGCCGCGCACGCCGCTGCTGCTCGTGACGCCTGAAGCGCTCGAGCGCGCGCTGCCGGCCGAGGGCGCGGCGGTGCTGGCGCGGCGCCCGGCGCCGCCGGGTGCTCGGGTGCGGTTGTGGCGCGAGGCGCCGTCCGATGCCGCGGACTACGCACGCCACCTGTACACCAACCTGCGCGAACTCGATGCCGCTGGTGGCGGCGTCATCCTGGTGGAAGCGGCGCCCCCCGGGAACGAGTGGGAAGCGGTGCGCGACCGGCTTGCCCGCGCCGCGGCAGGCGCCGGCGCCCCGCTGCCATAATCGCGGCCATGGATCCCATTGTCCTGTTCTTCCTGCTCGGCGTGCTGGCGCGCCTGGCGCGCAGCGACCTGCGCCTGCCCGAGGCCATGTACGAGGGTTTGTCCATCTTCCTGCTCATCACCATCGGGCTGAAGGGCGGCGTGGAACTGGCCAAGGTGTCGGTGGGGCCGCTGCTGCCACAGATGGGCGGGGTGCTGTTGGTGGGGCTCGCGCTGCCGTTGGTGGCCTTTCCGGTGCTGCGCTTCGTGGGGCGGTTCGGCCGCGCCGATGCCGCCTCCATCGCCGCCCACTACGGTTCGGTGAGTATGGTCACCTTTGCCGTGGCGCTGGCCTTCCTGGTGGACCGGGCCATTGCCCACGAGCAGTACATGCCGCTGTTCGTGGTGCTGCTGGAGGTGCCGGGCATCGTGGTGGGCATCCTGCTGGCCAAGGTGGGCGGCGGGCGGCAGGTGCGCTGGGGCACCCTGGCGCACGAGGTGTTCCTGGGGCGCAGCGTGGTGCTGCTCGCCGGCGGGCTGCTGATCGGCTGGATCGCCGGGCCCAAGGCGCTGGAACCCCAGGCCAAGCTGTTCTTCGAGCTGTTCAAGGGCGTGCTCGCGCTGTTCATGCTGGAGATGGGGCTGGTGGCGGCGGGGCGTATTCGCGACTTGGCGCGCACCGGGCCCTTCCTGGTGGCCTTTGGCACGCTCATGCCGGTGGTGTTCGCGGCCATCGGGCTGTGGGTGGGCAAGACCATCGGGCTGTCGGCGGGCGGGGCGATGCTGCTGGGCACGCTGGCGGCCAGCGCCTCTTACATCGCCGCGCCCGCCGCCATCCGCATTGCCGTGCCCGAGGCCAACCCGTCGCTGTCGCTGGCGGCGTCGCTGGGCGTCACCTTCCCCTTCAACGTGCTGTTCGGCATCCCGCTCTACCAGCGCATGGCCGAGGCTCTCTACGGTGGCTGACATGCAGGTCCATCCCCGCAAGCTGATCGTGATCATCACCGAGGCGGCCCTCGAGCCGCTGCTGGTGAAGGACGTGCTGCACCTGGGCGCCCACGGCTACACGCTCTCGGACGTGCGCGGCGGTGGCCGCCACGGCGCCCGCGACGCCGCCTGGGAAGGCGACCGCAACATCCGCATGGAAGTGATCTGCGACGAACAGGTGGCCGGCGCCATCGCCGAGCACGTGCGCGCCGAGTACTCCGCCCACTACGCCACCACCATCTTCACCGCCGACATCGGCGTGCTGCGGCCGGAAAAGTTTTGAGTTGACCTACGACGACCTGAGTGCCTGGCAGCGCAAGCTGCGCTTCGAGTATCCGTCGGTGCGCTTCGAGCAGACCGATGCCCCGCCTGGCGTCAACGCCGTATGCGAAGGAGTGCTGGTGGGCCGTTTTTTCGCCCAGCCCTCGCCACCCTACGGCGTGGTGTATGCCCAGCCGCGCGGCTGCGGCGGCAAGCCCTTCTGAGGGTGTCCTGGCAAGACCATCCCCGCGCGCCCGCGCCCGGCACGGCGCTGTTCAGGCTCGATGACATTCCCGAGGGCGAGGGGCGCGAGTGGCGCTCGGGCCAGGAGCGCGGCGCCCTGTCGCTGCTGGTGGTGCGCCGGGCTGGCCGGGTGCATGGCTACGTGAACGCCTGCCCGCACCAGTGGATCGCGCTCAACGACCAGCCCGATCGCTTCACCACCTTCGATCACGAGTGGATCGTGTGCGCCTCCCACGGCGCCGTATTCCGCTACGAGGACGGCTTCTGCGAGGACGGGCCGTGCGCGGGCAAGTCGCTGGAGCCCGTGCCCGTGGAGGTGGTGGACGGCGTCGTGCGGGTGGCCGGCTGACGGCCGGCGCGCCCGCGGTCAGGCTGGCGCGGGCACGGCCGCGCCGGGCAGCGCCGCCGGGCGCAGCGATCCCGACAGGAATTCCATCGCCGTCTGCACCCCTTCGCGCCGGATGGGCACCCCCGCCAGGGTGAGCGCCATCTCCACCCCCGCCAGCGCTCCCAGCAGGGTGAGGTCGTTGAGGTCGCCTACGTGGCCGATGCGAAACACTTTGCCGGCCATCTTGCCCAGCCCGGTGCCCAGGGACAGGTCGAAGCGCTCCAGGGCGACGGCGCGCACGCGGTCGGCGTCGTGGCCCGGGGGCATCAGCACGGCGGTGAGCGAGCCGCTGTAGCGCGCCGGATCCGCGCACAGGATCTCCAGGCCCCAGGCGCGCACCGCGCGGCGCGTGGCCTCGGCGTGGCGCGCATGGCGGGCAAACACGTTGTCGAGCCCCTCGGCCATGAGCAGCGCCAGCGCCTCGCGCAGGCCGTGCAGCAGGTTGGTGGCGGGGGTGTAGGGAAAGAAGCCGCTGCGGTTGGGGCCCAGCATCTCGTCCCACAACCAGTACGAGCGCGGCAGGCGCGCCGTGCGCGAGGCCTCCAGCGCCTTTGCGCTGATGGCGTTGAACGACAGCCCCGGCGGCAGCATCAGCCCCTTCTGCGACCCGCCCACGGTCACGTCCACGCCCCATTCCTCGTGGCGGTAGTCCATGGAGCCCAGCGAGGAGATGGTGTCCACCAGCAGCAGCGCGGGGTGGCCGGCGCGGTCGATGGCGGCGCGCACCGCGGGGATGTGGGACGTGGCGCCTGTGGAGGTTTCGTTGTGCACCACGGCCACGGCGCGGATGGCGTGATCGTGGTCCGCGGCGAGCCGCGCCTCGATGGCGCCGGGATCGGCGCCGTGGCGCCAGTCGCCGGGCAGGAAATCCACCTCCAGGCCCAGGCGCGTGGCGAGGTTGCGCCACAGCGTGGCGAAGTGGCCGGTCTCCGCCATGAGCACGCGGTCGCCGGGCGAGAGGGTGTTCACCAGCGCCGCCTCCCAGGCCCCGGTGCCCGAAGCCGGGTAGACGATCACCGGCCCCGAGGTACGGAACACATCGCGAAGGCCCGCCAGCACCTCGCGCCCGAGCTGCGCGAACTCAGGCCCGCGGTGGTCGATCACGGCCCGGTCCATGGCCCGCAGCACGGACTCGGGCACATTGCTGGGACCGGGAATCTGCAGGAAGTGGCGGCCGGGGCGGTGATGCATGTCTGTTCTCCTTGGAAGCCGCGAGTCTAGTCCGGCTCGGCGCGTATCATTCCCCGGTGAACGCGCGTGCCCCGATCCGGTTGCGTCGCGAGCCCGGCGATCCAGCACTGGCGGCGCGCCTGCGCGGCGCAATCCAGGGCGAGGTGCTGTTCGATGCCGCGTCCCGCGGCCGCTATTCCACCGACGCCTCCATCTACCAGATCGAGCCCCTGGGCGTGGTGGTGCCGCGCACCGAGGCGGATGTGGCGGCCGCCCTGGAGATCGCCCGCGAGGCCGGCGTGCCGGTGCTGCCGCGCGGCGCGGGCACCTCCCAGTGCGGCCAGACCGTGGGCGAGGCGCTGGTGATCGACACCTCGAAGCACCTGCGCGAGGTGGTGCGCGTGGACCCCGAGGCGCGCCTGGCCGAGGTGCAGCCCGGCGTGGTGCTCGACCCGCTCAACGCGCAATTGAAGCCCCTCGGGTTGTGGTTTCCCGTGGACGTGTCCACCGCCGCCCAGGCCACGCTCGGCGGCATGGCGGGCAACAATTCCTGCGGGGCGCGCTCCATCCGCCACGGCAACATGGTGCACAACGTGCAGGCGATCGATGCGTGGCTCGCCGACGGCACGGCGGTGTGCTTCGCGCCGCCGGAGCAGATGGCCGCGGCCGGCGGCGCGGCGCGCGCCCTCATGGAGCGCATCCACGCCATCGCCGCCCGCGAGGCCGCCGAGATCGCGGCGCGCTGGCCCACGGTGCTGCGGCGCGTGCAGGGCTACAACCTGGACATGGTGCAGCCCCACCGGCCCCACAACCTCGCCCACCTGCTGGTGGGGTCCGAGGGCACGCTGGCGTGGTTCCGGCGCCTCACGCTCAAGCTCGCACCGCTGCCGCGCCACAAGGTGCTGGGCGTATGCCGCTTCGGCCGCTTTTACCAGGCCATGGATCTCACCCGGCACATCGTCACCCTCGACCCCGACGCCGTGGAACTGGTGGACCGCACCATGATCGGCCTGGCGCTGGGCCACGACGAGTTCCGCCCGGTGGTGGAGCGCTGGTTCGGCGGCGGCCCCGACGCGATCTTGTTGGTGGAATTCGCCGGCGAGGACCGCGCCGCGCTCGAAGCCAAGCTCGCGCAACTCGACGAACTGCTGGCTGACCACGGCGCCCCCGGCGCGGTGCTGCCCGTCACCGACGCCGCCCAGCAGCGCGCCCTGTGGGAGGTGCGCAAGGCGGGCCTCAACATCATGATGTCCATGAAGGGCGACGGCAAACCGGTGTCCTTCATCGAGGACTGCGCCGTGCCGCTGGAGCACCTGGCCGAGTACACGCGCCGGCTGGACGAGGTGTTCGCGCGCCACGGCACCCGCGGCACGTGGTACGCCCACGCCTCGGTGGGCACGCTGCATGTGCGCCCGGTGCTCAACATGAAGACTGACGGCGCGCTGAAGATGCGCGCCATCGCCGAGGAGGCCTGCGCCCTGGTGCGCCAGTACAAGGGCGCGTTCTCCGGCGAGCACGGCGACGGGCTGGTGCGCTCCGAGTGGATCGAGCCCATCCTCGGCCCGCGCCTTACCGCCGCGCTGGCCGAGGTGAAGGCGCTGCTCGACCCGGACAACCGCTTCAACCCCGGCAAGATCGTGGCGCCCTCGGCCATGGACGATCGCCGCCTGCTGCGCGCCGGGCCGCGCTACCGGCCCGCCGAACCGCCCACGGCGCTGGATTGGTCGGAGTGGGGCGGCCTGCTGCGCGCGGTGGAGATGTGCAACAACAACGGCCACTGCCGCAAGTTCGACGCCGGCACCCTGTGCCCGTCGTTCCGCGTTACCCGCGATGAGCGCCACCTCACCCGCGGGCGCGCCAACACCCTGCGCCTGGCCCTGTCGGGCCAGCTTGCGGGCGAGGACATGGCCGGCGATGCGGTGCGCGAGGCCCTGGATCTGTGCGTGGGCTGCAAGGGCTGCCGGCGCGAGTGCCCCACGGGCGTGGACATGGCGCGCCTCAAGATCGAGGCGCTGCACCAGCGCCACCAGCGGGTGCCGCGCAGCCTGCGACAGCGGCTGATCGCGCACCTGCCCCGCCTCGCGCCCCTGGCCGCGGCCCTGGCCCCGTTGTCCAACGCCCGCGAGTGGCTGCCCGGCGCGGCGGCGCTGGCAGAGCGCGTGCTGGGCCTGTCGGCGCGTCGCGCCCTGCCGCGCTGGCGGCGCGATGCGTTCCGCGACCGCGAAGGCGACGCGCTGCCGGTGGACACGGGCGGTCCGGAGGGCGGTGCCCGCCGTGGCGGGTCCGCGGCGCCTGAGGTGGTGCTGTTCGGCGACACCTTCAATCGCTGGTTCGAGCCCGAGAACCTGCGCGCGGCGCGCGCCGTGCGGCGCGCCGGCGGCTGGCGCGCCGGCGTGGCGTCGCCGCCCGGTGGCGGCCGTCCGCTGTGCTGCGGCCGCCCGCTGCTCGCCGCCGGCATGGTGGATGAGGCCCGCGCCGAGGCGCGCCGCACCCTGGACGCTTTGGCGCCGCACGTGCAGGCCGGCCGCCGCGTGGTGGTGATGGAGCCCTCCTGCCTGTACACCTTCCGCGACGAATTCCTGGCGCTGCTGCCCGGCGAGGCGGCGCGCGCCCTGGCCGCGGCCGTCACCGGCTTCGAAGACTTCGTGGTGGCCGAGCACGCCGCGGGCCGCCTGCCCCTGGAACTGGCGCCCCTGGAGCGCGAGGTCCTGCTGCACGGCCACTGCCACCAGAAGGCCTTCGGCGCCATGGCGCCCGTGGAGGCTGCCCTGGCGCTGGTGCCGGGCTTGCGGTGCCGCAGCGTGGAGTCGAGCTGCTGCGGCATGGCGGGGTCCTTCGGCTACGAGGCCGAGCACCATGACGTGTCGCTGGCCATGGCCGAGGCTGCCTTGCTGCCCGCCGTGCGCGCCGCGCCCAATGCGCTGGTGGTGGCCGACGGCACCAGTTGCCGCCACCAGGTGCGAGACGCCGCCGGGCGCGAGGCGGTGCACGTAGCGCGGGTGCTGGCGCAGGCGCTGCGCTGAGGGCGGCCGCGGGCGTGTTGACCCGCGCGCGGTCGCCGGGCGCGGCGGGGGGTGCGGGCGGTGCCTGGGCGGGGCATGACGATCCTTGAAAATTGAACACGACATGATCAAAATGCAAGGATCATGACAAGCGCCATCGACAGGACCGGACTGCTCCGCCGGGTGAGCGCGGCGCTGTCGCGCGGCCCCGTGGTGGCGCTGCTGGGGCCGCGGCAATGCGGCAAGACCACGCTCGCCCGCGCCATTGCCGCCGGGCGCCCCAGCACCTATCTCGACCTGGAGAACCCGCTCGACGCGGTCCGCCTCGAGAACCCCGCCACCGTCCTGACGCCGCTGAAGGGGCTGGTGGTGATCGACGAGGTGCAACTTCGCCCAGGATTGCTTTCCCTGCTGCGCGTGCTGGCGGACCGAAAGCCGCTGCCGGCGCGATTCCTCATCCTGGGCAGCGCATCGCCCGATCTGATGCGCCAGGGCTCGGAGTCCCTGGCGGGGCGGGTGGCCTTCGTGGACATGGGCGGCTTCAGCCTGAGCGACGTGGGGGACGCGCGGCTCAAACGCCTCTGGCTCCGGGGCGGCTTGCCGCGGTCGTTCCTGGCGCGAAGCGAACGCGACAGTCTCGCCTGGCGCAGCGATTTCATCCGAACCTTTCTCGAACGGGATGTGCGCTCTCTGGGCATCAATATTCCGGCCGCGGCGTTGAGGCGCCTGTGGCTGATGCTCGCGCACCACCACGGCCAGATCCTCAACACATCGGAAATCGGCCGATCCCTCGGCGAGGGCCATACCACCGTGCGGCGCCATCTCGACCAGCTTTGCGGGGCGCTGGTGATGCGGCAACTTCAGCCCTGGCACGAGAACATTGGCAAACGTCAGGTGAAGTCGCCCAAGGTGTATGTGCGCGATCCCGGCCTGCTGCACGCGCTGCTCGATCTGCCCGACGTTGCTGCGCTGCAGGGGCATCCGAAGCTCGGCGCTTCCTGGGAGGGCTTCGTGATCGATCAGTTGCTGGGTGAAGCCGGTGATCGCAACGCGTACTATTGGGCCACCCAGGGGGGCGCCGAGCTGGATCTGCTCCTGATGCTGGGCGGGCGCCGCATCGGAGTGGAGGTCAAGTACTCCGATGCGCCGGGCGCCACCAAGTCCATGGCCGTGGCCAGGGCCGATCTGGCGCTCCACCGCCTGCTGGTGGTGTATCCCGGCGCGCAGCGCTACGGGCTGGACGACATCACCGAGGTGATGCCCCTTCCGGACGCGATCGCGGAGGTGGCCCGGCTCGCCCGGCCTGTGGGGCGCCGATCCGGTGCCTGACACCGCGCCGTGCGGAGTCCTTGTTCTGGCAAAGGAGAATGCAGATGGCGGAGGGTCAGTCGGGCGACTGGAAATTCCACGGCGTGCGCGTGGTGAAGGGGAGCGAGCTCGACACCAACACGCCCCAGACCCAGGGCATGAACCGCGCAGCGGCCATCACCCATGCGCGCTGCGGCGCTGAAAAGCTGTGGGCCGGCACGGTGGTGATCCACCCCAGGGCCAAGACTGGCGCCCACCACCACGGCCCGGTGGAGAGCGTGATTTACGTGGTGTCGGGGCGCGCGCGCATGCGCTGGGGCGACCAGCTCGAGTTCACCGCCGAGGCCGGGCCCGGGGATTTCATCTACGTGCCGCCCTTCGTGCCGCACCAGGAGATCAACGCCTCCGACACCGAGCCTTTGTCCTGCGTGCTGTGCCGCAGCGGCCAGGAGCCGGTGGTGGTGAACCTGGACGTGGCGCCGGCGGAGCCGCCCGAAACGGTGTACTGGGAAGACGACCTGCACCGCGCGCCGCCGCGCTGAGCCGGCGGGGCATCCGGGGCGCTACGTTTCCCGGGGCAGCGACGGATTTCCGCCAGGGGTTTGCGCAGCCTGGTCGGGCGTAATGTCCTTGATCAGATAATCGGGTGACACGTTCCAGTGCTGCCCGTCCTCGGTGATCACCGTCACGGTCTTGCGGTTGTACTTGGTGATGACACCGCGCATCGGCGCGTAACCGGGCGGATGGAAGGACACCCTCTGGCCGACGCTGAAATTGAGCATCTGCCGGTGGGTGCGCGCCTCGCGCAGAAAATTCAGCCTCGCCACTATGCGCCGGTTGAGATCCAGCAGTTCGGCTTCTGTCAGCCGGTCGATATCGATGGGCATCAGGCACAGGTTTGGAGAGGTAAAGCATTCGTGGTGCGAAAGCCCGCCGAGGCTGCTCGGCCCTGAGGTTACGGCCCCGAGGCGATCTGGTGGTTCGAACGGCGATCGGCCGCGATGTTGGCACCGGGGCCCGGTCGCGTCCAGTGCCTGTGCGTCGGCCGCGGATCGAGCCCTCGGCCATGGCCGGGCCGCCATTCCCCGTGGCCGGGCTATCGGCCTCCCCGCCGCGGCCGCCCCACACCCAGCGCCATGGCCGCCAGCCCCGTGGCGGCGGCCACGCCCGTCCACAGCGCCTCGCGGTTGAGCGCCGCGGCCAGCGCCTCGCCCACCGGCTGCCCCGCGGCCGCGCGCCGCGCCAGCTCGGCGGCCAGGTCGGCCGCCGGCGCCGCGATCACCATCACCACCGCGGCGGCCGCGCTGCCCGCTACCAGCTTCACCCAAACCCAGCGCGCGTCCATATAGGCAGCGCGTGACAGCATGGCCAGCGCGCCGCTCACCCACAGCAGCAGTACCGCGGGCACGCTCACGCGCCACAGCACCCAGGCGATGGCGCCGCGCAGGGCCGGCAACTGGGCCGGGGCGCGGGCCGCCGCCACGGCCAGGGCCGCGGCCGCCGCCAGCGCGCCCAGGAAGGCCGCCGACCCTGCGATGTGGATGAATTTGAGGGTGCGTTGCATGGTGGCGTTTCGGGGCGCCCGCCGGAGCGGTCAAGGACCGACGGGGTTCGTATGCGCGAGGGTTGATGACGGCAAGGGTGCCGTGGTTAGGGAGCGGAAGTTACCTCTTCTGTCGGCGGGTTGCCTGACCATCAACCGCCTCTGGAAAACGCCTCGATCCTGACATCAGCGGCTTCCAGGATCAACGCGCCTTCATGAAGGCCTAGGCGAGCGTTGATCAGACTTTCTCCAGAAAACCGAAAACGGCCAGACGCAGAATTTCTTCTACGCCAACGGCAACCCGGTGGGTTCCAGCGGCATCGTCGATACGAGCGGCGCGGTCCTCGTCAACCCGGACTTCGACTACAACTACACGCCGGTCAACGACCGGTACCCGCCCCCGGCGCCCGGGGCGCATGTGGTGGCGCAAGGGGACACGCTGCGAGGCATTGCCTTGGCGGTGTTTGGCGATGCAAGCCTCTGGTACATCATCGCCGACGCGAACGGGCTGCGGCAAGACTCGGACCTGATCGTCGGCAAGACGCTGATCATCCCGAACAAGATCACCAACCTGCGCAACAGCTACGACGTCTTCAAGCCCTATCAGCCCGGGCAGATCATCGGGGA
>DAIPHN010000059.1:0-16683 GCA_036771335.1 Burkholderiales bacterium | reverse complement strand
GTACTGAGCAAGACAAGGTCGTGCCTCATGCACAGCTGGATCAGCACCGCGTCGATCGTTCCAATCTGAACGCCGTTCTTTCTACAAGTATTGCGGACTTCCGCGGCTTCGATGTGGTCGGCGCGATCGGGTTGGAGGAACGCCAACGCGGCAAACCTCTCGATCAGCTGGCTACGCGCCTTAGGTCCAGAAAAGCCCTGGAGCAACTCCTGGAGGACCAACCCGGTCGTGAACACCTGGTCCGCGCCTTCAAGAGCGCTCCGGAGCACTTCGACAGCCTGGGTGGATGCCCCAGCGTCGCGGCGGAAAGCCAGCGACCAGACGGACGTGTCCACGAGCAAACTCACGACTTGCGGGCTCGCTCTGCCTTGTAGTCGTAGGCGGAGTCCCACTCAAGCTTGCCAAACAGCTCGGCTACTCGCTGCTGTTCGCGCCTGGCAATGAATTCCTGGAGCGCGCGTGTCACCGCCGCCTTTTTGGTGGGCTCCCCGCTAACCCTGAAGGCGTGGTCCAGTAGTTCCTGGTCAAGTGCGAGATTGGTGGCCATGTGTGTAGATCCTTTATGACGAATCTACACACGCCAACGACTGGAAGCAACGGGCGCGCGCACAAGGGTGAATGTGCCGCCAGGTGACCTTTGCTCGTGAACGGGCTCGTCCAACAAACGGGTCGGATCGTGGCGTCACCTCGCTCGTACGATCCGACGAAGCTGGTTCCGGTTGACCGACATGTTCGGCGTCCCTTGTCAGCTACGTCGCCCGGGCGTGTAGCCGTACCCAGTGCCTTGGCAACCGTGAGCACGGTCTCGAAGCCCGGATTTACGTCGGCGCCGAGCATGCGGGTAGTGCCGGAGATGGCTTCAGGCGCTTCCTCCAACCAGGCGTCGAGGCGGGCCGCCCTCTCTTGTACGCAGGTGTTCCGTGACGTCGGATGCCGAAGAGTTGACCGCCGGAGCCTTCTTGCGTGGTCACGCAGCCACGCCCTTGCCCTCGGCGGTGGCGAGCCACTCGAATGCCTCGGCAGGCGCGCAACAGCATCCGCACCGCGCCGCCAGTCGTCAAGCCGCGGACCGGCGCACGCAGAAGCCCTCCCGCGGACCCGCATCCCTCACTCGTCGTCGCCGCCCAGCAGGCCCCCCAGCAGGCCGCCGGCCGCGAAGCCGCCCAGCATGGAGCCTTCCTCGCGGGAGCCGCCGCGCTGGGGCGCGGCCGCGAACACCCGGCTTGCCAGCCGCGAGAAGGGCAGCGATTGCAGGTAGATGGTGCCCGGTCCGCGCAGCGCGGCGAAGAACAGCCCCTCGCCGCCGAACAGCGCGGTCTTGATCTTGCCCACATACTCGATGTCGTACTGCACCGAGGGCGCCAGGCCCACCAGGCAGCCCGTGTCCACCCGCAGCAGTTCGCCGGGGGCGAGATCGCGCTTCATGAGGGTGCCGCTGGCGTGGATGAAGGCCATGCCGTCGCCTTCGAGTTTCTGCATGATGAAGCCCTCGCCGCCGAAGAAGCCCACGCCGAGCTTGCGCTGGAAGGCGATGCCCAGCGACACGCCGCGGGCGGCGCACAAGAAGGCGTCCTTCTGGCAGATGAAGGTGCCGCCCGCGGCCTGTAGGTCGATGGGCACGATCTTGCCGGGGTAGGGGGCGGCGAAGGCCACGCGGCGCTTGCCGCTGCCCTGGTTGGTATAGATGGTGGTGAAGAGCGATTCGCCCGTGAGCAGCCGCTTGCCCGCGCCGAGCAGCTTGCCCATCAGGCCGCCCTGCGCGGCCGAGCCGCTGCCGTCGCCGAACACCGTGTCCATGCCGATCTGGTCCTGCATGAACATCATGCTGCCGGCCTCGCCGATAGCGGCCTCGCCGGGGTCGAGCTCGATTTCCACATACTGCATCTCCGAGCCGAAAATCTCGTAGTCGATGACATCCGCGGCCATGACGATCTCCTGTAGGGCAAAACGTTGGAAACGCAAGGGGCGCGGAGTCTACCGCAGCAGTCCTGCGCTGGTGCATGCATGGAACCTTGGCGCCCCCGCCGGTTCCGAACGGCCATGAACGCCCGTCTGGTATTCGGCCCGCTGCGCCAGCATCCCGGGCGCACCCTCGTGTCCGTGGCTGCCATTGCCCTGGGCGTGGCGCTGGGCTTCGCGGTGCAGACCATCAACGGCTCGGCGGTGGCCGAGTTCGCCCAGGCTTCCCGGCAGTTGTCCGGCGATGCCGACCTGCGGGTGCGCGGCGCGGGCGAGGGGTTCGACGAGGCGCTGTTCGCCGCCCTCGCCCGGCACCCCGCGGTGGCCGTGGCCAGCCCGGTGCTGGAACTGGAGGCACGCTTGGCCGGGCGCCCGGAGGCGCTGCGCATCGTGGCGCTGGATGCGCTGCGGGCGGCGCGTCTGCAAGGCGCGCTGGTGGAGCCCGGCGCTGATTTCATCGACCTGCTGTCCCAGGACGCGCTGTTCCTGTCCGCCGAGGCCATGGCCTGGCTGGGCGTGGCGCGCGGCGATGCGCTGGAGTTTCAGGCCGGCCTGGGGCGCGTGCGTTTGCGGGTGGCGGGTGTGCTCACGGCCGGTGCGGGCCGGGGCCGGCTGGCGGTGATGGACATTGCCGCCGCCCAGGCCGCCTTCGGGCGGCTGGGGCGCATCACGCGGGTGGACCTGCGGCTCGCGCCGGGAGCCGACGCGGGCGCCCTGGAGCGCGAGCTGGCGCTGCCGCCCGGCACGGCCTTCGAGCGCCCCGCCGAGGCCGGCGAGGCCACGGCGCGCATGACGCGCTCCTACCGCGTGAATCTCAACGTGCTGGCGCTGGTGGCGCTGTTCACGGGGGCGCTGCTGGTGTTTTCCACCCAGGCGCTGTCGGTGGCGCGGCGCCGCGCCCAGATTGCGCTGCTGCGGGTGTGCGGCGTCACGCGCGCCCAGGTGCTGCGCCTGGTGATGGCCGAGGGCGCGCTGCTGGGCGCGGCCGGGGCGCTGCTGGGCCTGCTGCTGGGGGCCGGCCTCACCCTGCTGGCGTTGCGGCTGGTGGGCGGCGATCTGGGCGCGGGCTTCTTTCGCGGTGTGGCGCCGGCGGCGCGCTGGGACTGGGCCACGGCCGCGCTGTTCGGCGGTCTCGGCCTGGCCGCGGCGCTGCTGGGTAGCCTGGGTCCGGCGCGCGAGGCGGCGCGCACCCAGCCCTCGGCGGCGCTCAAGAGCGGCGATGATCAGCGCGCCTTCGCGGGGCTGCGGTCTGCCTGGCCGGGGCTGGTGATCCTTGCCGGTGGCGCGGCCTGCGCCTTTGCCCCGCCGGTGAACGGCCTGCCCTTGTTCGGCTACGCCGCCATCGCCGCGGGGCTGCTGGGCACCCTGCTGCTGTTGCCGCGCCTGGCGGCGCTGGTGATCGGCCCCCTGCCCCCAGGGCGTTCGCCAGCGGCGCGGCTGGCCCTGGCGCGGCTGCGCGCCTACCCGGTGCAGGCGGCGGTGAGCCTGGCCGCCGTGGTGGCGGCGGTGAGCCTGCTGGTGTCCATGGCCGTGATGGTGTTCTCCTTCCGCACCTCGCTGGGCGAGTGGCTCGACGCGGTTCTGCCCGCCGACCTGTACCTGCGCTCGTCCGCCGCCGGCGACACGGCCCACCTGTCGCCCGGGCACCAGCGCGCCATTGCGGCCGTGGCCGGAGTGCGGCGGGTGGAATTCCTGCGCTGGCAGCAGGTGCTGGTGGACGCGCGCCACCCGCGGGTGACGCTGCTCGCCCGCGACGGCGCCGAGGCCGACGCCGAGCAGCGCCTGCCGCTGGTGTCGCGGGCGGCACGGCTGCCCGCCGGGCTGCCGCCCGCCTGGGTGAGCGAGCCCATGGCCGCCATCCACGGCCTCGCGCCGGGCGATGTGCTCGAACTGCCCCTGGCGGGGCGCGCGCAGCGCTTCGCCGTGGCCGGGGTGTGGCGCGACTACGCCCGCGGCAACGGCGCCGTGCTGGTGGACCGGGCGCGATACGTGGCCCTCACCGGCGATGCGCTCGCCAACGACGCCGGGCTGTGGCTCGCGCCCGGGCAGTCCGCCGCTACCGTGCGCGCGGCCCTGGCGAGCGTGGGCGGGGGCGCGCTGGAGTTCGCCGATCCCGGGGAGATCCGCGCCCTGTCGCTGGCCGCCTTCGACCGCACCTTCGCCGTGACCTACGCGCTGGAGGGCGCGGCGGTGCTGATCGGCCTGCTGGGGTTGTCCAGCGCCATCGGCACCGAGGTGCTGGCGCGCCGCCGCGAGTTCGGCATGCTGCGCCACGTGGGCTTCGCGCGCCGCCAGATCGTGCGCATGCTGGCTGCCGAGGGCCTGGCGGTGGGCTTCGCCGGGCTGCTGGTGGGATCGGCCCTGGGTTTCGCCATGAGCCTGGTGCTCATTTACGTGGTCAACGTGCAGTCGTTCCATTGGGGCATGCAGTTGCACGTGCCCTGGGCAGCGCTGGGCACCTTCGGCGCGCTGATGCTGGTGCTCTCCGGCCTCACGGCGGTGGTGCGCGGCCGGCAGGCCCTGTCGGGCGATGCCGTGCGCGCCGTGCGCGAGGACTGGTGATGCAACGCCTGCGGCGCCGGCTGCTTGCCCTGCTGGCGGCGTTGCCGGCCGCGCCTTGCCGTGCCGAGGCGCTCTATCCGCGCCTGGCGGGGCCTGTGCCCCTGCGGTTCCCGCGCGACCACGGCGCCCATCTCCAGTGGCGCACCGAGTGGTGGTACATCACCGGCTGGCTGCGGGAGCAGGGCGGTGGCGCCCTCGGTGTGCAGGTCACTTTCTTTCGCAACCGCCCCGGCCTGCAGGAGGGCAACCCCAGCCGCTTCGCGCCTTCGCAACTGCTGTTCGCCCACGCCGCCCTGGCCGATCCGGCCCACGGCCGTCTGCGCCACGACCAGCGGGCCGCGCGCATGGGCTTCGGCCTGGCCGCGGCGGCCCAGGACACCACCGATCTGCGCCTCGACGGCTGGACACTGGCCCTGCAGGGCGACACCTACCATGCGCGCGTCGCCGCGCGCGACTTCACCCTGGCACTGGCCTTCCGTGCTGCCGGGCCGCCCCTGCTCCAGGGCGAGGGCGGCTACAGCCGCAAGGGCGCGCGTCCGGAGCAGGCCAGCCACTACTACTCGCGCCCTCATCTGGCCGTCACGGGCACGGTGGAATGGGGCAGCCGCCGGCGCGCCGTGGACGGCACCGCCTGGCTCGATCACGAATGGTCCAGCGAGATCCTCGACGCGCAGGTCCAGGGCTGGGACTGGACCGGCCTCAATCTCCATGACGGGCGCGCCCTCATGGCCTTTCGCATGCGCGGGCGCGACGGCGGCCTGCGCTGGGCCGGTGGCGGCCTGGCAAGCCCGGGCGGCGGCTTTCGCCCGCTTGCGCCCGGCGAGGTGCAACTGGAGCCGCTGCGCACATGGACCAGTCCGCGCACCGGCATCGCCTGGCCCGTGGCCATGCGCCTGCGCGCGGCCGGCGAGGACCTGGTGCTCGAGCCGCTCATGGATGATCAGGAGCTCGACTCGCGCGCCAGCGTGGGATTGGTCTACTGGGAAGGTGCGGTGCGCGCCTTGCGCCAGGGGCGCGAGGTGGGACGGGGCTACCTGGAACTCACCGGGCACGGTGCGCCGGTGCGGCTATGATCGCGACCGCCGCGCCGCCTTCTGATCGCCCTTTATGCCCGCCACCTGGAATCCTGGAGAAACCACCACCGTCATCATCGGCCTGCTGGCGCTGGTGGCCGGCATGGCGGTGTACGGGCGCTCGCGCTGGCTGCAACGGCTGAACATTCCCGCGGCGGTGATCGGCGGGCTGGCCGTGTCCACGGGCACGCTGGCGTTGTATGCGGCCACGGGCACGGAGGTAAAGTTCGCCGACGGCCTGCGCGACCTGCTGCTGCTGGTGTTCTTCTCCACCATCGGGCTGTCGGCGCGGCTCAAGGCGCTGCGCGAGGGCGGCGGGCCGCTGGCGCTGCTGTGCCTGTCGGTGGTGGTGCTGCTGGTGCTGCAGAACGCCGCCGGCATGCTGGTGGTGAGCGCCTTCGGCGAGCATCCGTTCTACGGGCTGCTGATGGGCAGCGCGTCCTTCATGGGCGGGCCGGGCACGGCCATGGCGTGGGCCCGGGAAGGGCAGGTGATCTTCGGGCTGGAGCGCGCGCCGGAGATCGGCCTCGCGGCGGCCACGGTGGCGGTGGTGACCGGGGCGCTGGTGTCGGGTCCCATTGCCGGCAGGCTGGTGGAGCGCCACGGCCTGGGCCGCGCGCTTCTCGAGGGCAGCACCGCGGCGCGCTCTGGCGCCGCGGGCGCGGCACCCGATGCCGTGCGCGGCCCCACCGTGCCGCAGGCGCTGCAGGCGTTGCTGCTGGTGGCCCTGGCCCTGGGCGCGGGGGATGTGCTCAACGCCTGGGCGCGCGCCCAGGGGCAGGTGCTGCCCGGCTTCCTCACCGCCATGCTGGCCGGCGTGGCCCTCAGCAACATCCTGGACCTGATCCGGTGGCGCATTCCCGTGGAGGGTGTGGAACACGCGGGCGAGCTCGCCCTGCAGGTGTTCCTGGTGCTGTCGCTTATGAGCCTGCGGCTGTGGGCCGTGGGCGGCGTCATTCTGCCCATGCGGGTGAACGCCGTTGTGCAGGTGTCCCTGAGCGGTGCGGTGTCTGTGTTCGTGCTGTTCCGGCTGCTCGTGCGCAACTACGACGCGGCCGTCACGGCGGGCGGCTTCCTGGGGTTCGGGCTGTCGTCCATGCCCGTGGCCATGGCCACCATGGAACAGCTCACCGTGCGCTACGGGCCCTCGCCCAGGGCTTTCCTGCTCATCACCCTGTGCGGGTCGGTGTTCGTCGATCTGTCCAACGCGCTCATCATCAAGGCGTTCCTGGCGCTGCCGGTGTTTGCGGCCGCGGGCGGCTGAGGGCGGCGGGGCCGCGTAGCGGTGGCTTGCGTCAGATCAACTCGCGCCGCGCGCCGCCGACCCACAGTGCGCTTGCGCGGTGCGCATCCCCAACGATTCAAGAGGCAAGTCCATGACCCAGGCGCGGTGGCAGGAGGCCATGTCGCTCGGCAACGACATCATCGATGGCACCCATCGAGAATTCGTGCAGCTGGTGGCGGCCCTGGAAGCCGCCCAGGATGAGGCGCTGCTTGGCGCCATGGATGCGCTGATCGAGCATACGCAGGCGCACTTCGGGCGCGAAGACCGCTGGATGGGCGGCTCGGGCTTTCCCATGCGCGACTGTCACACGGCCGAGCACGAGGGCGTGCTGGCGGCGCTCCACGAAGCGCGCGGGCATGTGGCGGCGGGCCGGATGCGCGTGGCGCGCGTGCTGCCGCCCGAGCTGATGCACTGGTTCGAGGGCCACGTGGCCAGCATGGACGCCATGCTGGCGCGCTGGCTGCAAGCGCATCCCGAGGCCCTGGCCGGCGCCGCTGCGGCATGAGGCGGGGCGGCCCGTGCTGCCGCATCAGTCGAACAGGTAGCGCACCCCCACCTCGAAGTTCCAGTTGTACACCCAGGGCAGCGAGTCGCCGTGCAGGCCCACCCCCGGGCGCCCCCACACGGCCACGTGGCGGTTCAGGAAGCGGCCCACCTCGGTTTCCAGGGTGAAGCCTGTGCGGCCGTTGCGCTCGTGGTCCACGAACAGCGCGTTCTCGATGCCGGTGTAGAAGTTGCCGGGCCAGCGGGAGAGAATGAAAAAGCGCGCCACGGTGTAGTTCACGTTGCGCCGCGCCGGGTCGCCGGACACCGACACGTAATGCTGCAGGCCGGGGAAGAAGGTGGTGCGCAGCCGTGGCGCGTCGAAGGACATGAAGGCGAACGGCGCCACCACGTTCTTGCCGTAGCCGTAGTTGCGGTCGTCGGCGGTGTCGAAGGCGGTTTCCACGCCGGCGATGAGGGCGAAGCCAGGGGTGCGCAGGGCCCGGTAGGCAAGCCGCACGTTCAGGTCGCCCGCGCCTGACGCGCCTGGCTGACCCTGGGACTTCGGGTCGTAGGTGGCAAAGGGCGTCTCGACGCGCAATTGCAGCGCCTTGCTGAAGGCGTAGTCGAGCCTCGGGTAGGTGTAGGTGCGCTCCGCGCCGCCCTGCAGCGCCTGGAACTCGTGGCGCATTTCGAAGCGGGTGCGAAAGTCGGTGGGGTCGAGCTTTCGGGTGAAATCCGGCGGTGGGGCCGGTGCGGGCGCCGCCGTTTCAGCCGCGGCGAAACAAGTGGACAACGGCAGCAACAGCAGGGCGCGCCAGGCGCGCGCGGTGTGACGCGGGAGCACTCTAGAACCTTTTGATGGCGGCCTCGCGGCCCTGGGGTGCGCATGCCGGGGCTGGCGCCGCCCGCAATAAAGGGCGCCGATCATGCGTTGGCAAGATGACGGTTTTCCGTAACGCCCTGTCGCGGGCTGCGAGCGGTGGGCCGCCGGTTTGTCCTACACGCCCAACCCTCCTTCCCAGCTCGATCCTTCAAGGGCGCGAGATCGATTTGAAGAACGCCCACACTTTTTCCGATCCATTGAAGGATTGAATGGGCGCAGTGCCTTCCCGTCGCGATTGCGTGCCGGGCCAGCCGTGCCCGCCCTCGGAATCGATGATCGAGATGGTGACCGCACCGCCCGCGGTGGCGGGGTAGGTATGGGTGGTGTAGGTGTCGCGCACTTCCACCACGGGCTTCGATTGCGAGCGGTTGGCCGCCACCCAGAAAGCGACCGTTTCTTCGAGGGGCTTGTAGGGCGCGGTCTGTCCGGCACGCACCATCGGATTACGGCTCATGCCGCCCGTGATCGGCACCTCGTCATCCTTGGCGCCGTTGATCATCAGGATAGGCAGGCTGACGGCAGGTTTTTGATCGAACGCGAACATTGCCCCCACCACCGGCGCGATGGCGGCGAGCTTTTCGGGCCGCCTGGCGCCATAGACAAAGGTCATCATGGCGCCGTTCGAGCCGCCGGTCATGTAGATGCGCGACGGGTCGGCGCGATGCTCCTTCACGAGCAGGTCGATCAGCGTGTCCAAGTAGCCGATGTCGTCCACGGTGCCGATCTTGCGGCGCAACAGGTAGCCCGTGTTCCAGGCGTGATTGCCCGCGCGCCACTCGGTGCCCTCGGGATACACCACCGTGAAGCCTTCCCTCAGGGCAATCGCGTCGAAACCCGTCCTCTGGCGCTGCATGTCCGCGTTGCCGGCGCCGCCGTGCAGCACCAGCACCGCCGGCCGCGCCTGTCCGGCGGGCGCTTCGTTCACGAGGATCGCCCGGCGTTGGGTATCGCCAACCTTGAAGCGCAGCTCCGCGCCCCGGGTGGCGGGAACCAGTGCCAGAACTAGCGCCAGGGCCAGCAGAAGCCGCGGTGCCGGCCTCGCGCTAGCGGCGCGCGTTGCATGCCGGGTAGGTTGGGTCTTCGTGCCGTGGCTGAACATGGTGGGCTCCGGTTCTGGTTGTGGATGGGACTGGTGATCGCGCCGCCGAAGTGGCTAGCCGCAGCGTTCGTCGCCGCGCCGTGGGGCGCGCTTGGCGAGCTTGCGTTGCAGCGTACGGCGGTACATGCCGAGGCTGCGCGCCGTGGCCGACACGTTGCCGCCGTTCTCCGACAGCGCGCGCTGGATGTGCTCCCACTCCAGCTGGTCCACCGACAGGGGGCGAGGGGATTCGGCGGCCCCGCCGGCGATGCCGGCGGGAGGGGGGTCGAAGGCGGCGACGATGTCGTCGGCGTCGGCGGGCTTGGGCAGGTACTGGGTGGCGCCGAGCTTGATGGCGTCCACGGCAGTGGTGATGCTGGCGTAGCCGGTGAGCACGACGATGCGCATGTCCTGGGACAGCGCGCGCAGCGCAGGCAACAGCCGCAGGCCGGAATCGCTGCGCAGCCGCAGGTCCACCACGGCGTGGGTGGGTACCCGCCGGTGGGCCAGGGCGAGGGCAGACTCGCCGTCGTGCGCCGTGCTCACCTCGAAGCCGCGCCGCTCCAGGGCTCGCCCCAGCACCCGGCAGAAGGTCTGGTCATCGTCCACCAGCAGCAGGTGCATGGGTACGGGCCTGTGGGCGTGTCAGGCTGCCAGGGGCGCCAGCGGCAGCTCGACACGGGTGAGCGCGCCGCCGCCGTCGCGATCGAGCAGCTGGATGCGGCCGCCGAAGCGCTCGATGGCCGAACTGGCGAGCAGCAGGCCGATGCCCATGCCCTGGGGCTTGGTGGACACGGGCGTGCGCCCGGCCACCCGCGCCACCGCCTCGGGCAATCCCGCGCCCTGGTCGCGGATCTCCAGGGTGAGGTGATCCGGCCGCCAGCGGCCGTCGATCTCCACGCCCGCCGGACTGGCATCGGCGGCGTTGTTGAGCAGCGAGACCAGCGTCTGCCCGAGGGTGCGCTCGTCGGCGATACGCGGCGCCGGACCCTCGCCCGAGAGGCGGCAGCGCAGAGCCACACCCGGCCGGAGCACCTGCCAGCCCTCGATGGCGCGCGCCAGGTACTGATCCACGGGCAGCGAGCCGGTGCGCTCCGCGCGCTGCTGGCCCGCCGCCGCGGCGAGCCCGGAGATAGCGCTCTTGCAGTGTTCCACCTGCTGGCGCAGCAGCCGCGCATCGGCCGCCAGGTCGGGTCGCTCGCCCAGCGACAGCTCGAGCTCGCGCGCGATCACCGCCATGGTGGCGAGCGGTGTGCCCAGCTCGTGGGCGGTACCCGCGGCCAGGGTTCCGAGCGCCAGCACCTGCTGGTCGCGCATGGCACGCTCGCGCGCCTCGGCCAGCCGGCGGTCGCGTTCGCGAAGCGAGACGGCCATGCGCGTCACCACGCTCACCACCACCCCGGCGCTCAGCACGAAGCTGATCCACATGCCCAGCACGTGCAGGCCGAAGTCCACACCCTCGCCCAGATGGATGTGCCCGGCCGGCGGCTCCAGCATGCCCAGCAGCGTATAACTGCCCAGCGCCAGGGCGGCGATCACCCAGACGCGGCGCGACGGCAGTGCCGTGGCGGCAATCACCAGCGGCAGCAGCAGCAGCGAGCAGAAGGGATTGGTCCAGCCGCCGGTGAAGTGCAGCACCGCCGCGATGGCACCCGTGTCCAGGGCCAGGTGCGCCAGCAGCACGCTGTCGTCCACGGGCGCGGGCTGGCGCAGGCGCCAGCCGGTGTACCCGTTCAAAGCCGCCACGGCCACGCCCACAGCGGCGAGGATGAACACCGGCAGCGAGGCCTCGCTCAGCACGCCCGAGACGGCCGCCACGGCCGCCAGCGCCACCAGCGCCAGCCAGCGCAGTTGGAACAGCCGCCGCAGCATGGGACGGGCGTCTTCGCCCGGGGGGGCGGTGCCTGGCGCAGCGGGTTCCGGTGCAGACATGGATCGGTTTCGAGTCAGGTTACCGGCCCTGTGCAGCACGGACAGTTGCGGCGAATCACGCCTCACGCCTTCAGGCGGGCGCGAGTCCGAACGCCGCCACTGCCGCGCGTGCCACCGGTTCGCCCCATTCCTGCACGAAGTGCCCCGCCTGGGGCACCTCCAGGGGCGGCCGGGCGCCGCGGATACGCGCGGCCAGGGCGCGCATCACCGGCGGCCCCAGCACCGGATCGCGCATGCCGATGGCCAGGAAGGCATCGCCGCTCCACTGGCCCTCGAAAAACGCCGCCGCCGCGCGCGAGTCTTCCGCGCCCGGCGCCTCGGGTCGATCGGGCACCATTTCCGGAAACGCCCGCAGCGCGGCCTTGAAGGTGGCGTCGGGGAAGGGCGCGTCATAGGCGCGCTGCTCCGCCTCGGACAGCTCGGGCTTGCCGCGCGCCAGCAGGCGGCCCACGGCCAGGTCGGGTGTGCTGCGCACATACTGGCGCCATTGCAGGAAGCCTTCGCTCAGGCCCTCGCCCGTGCCCAGCGTGGTATTCATGGCCAGCAGCCGGGTGAAGCGGCCGGGCATGGCATGGGGCAGGGTGAGGCCGAGGATGCCGCCCCAGTCCTGGCACACCAGCGTGATGCGCTGCAGGTCGAGCCGCTCCACCATATCCAGCAGCAGGCGCCGGTGCAGCGCGAAGCCGTGGTCCGCCTCGCGCACCGGCTTGTCGGAGCGCCCGAAGCCCGGCAGGTCGGGCACCACCACGCGCAGCCCCGCGCCCAGCAGCACCGGAATCATGTGGCGGTAGACGTAGCCCCAGGTGGGATTACCGTGCAGGCACAGGGCCGTGCCGCTGGCGCCGCCGCCCTCGTCCACGTAGTGCACCCGTACGCCCTCCAGGCCGGGCAGGTCGTCCAGGTAGCGCGGCGCCCACGGCCAGCCGGGCAGCTCCGCGAAGCGCTCTTCAGGGGTGCGAAGACAGTACATGTTCATTGCTCGGCGGAGAGCTTCTTCTTCTGCTCCACCCGCAGGTAGGCCACCACGGCGACGATCTCCTCGCGGCTGAACACCTCGCCGAAGGCCCCCATGGGCGTGCCGGCGATACCCTGGCCGATGTTGCGCACCAGATCCGAGGCCCGCCCGCCGTGCTTGAAGCGGTTACAGATCAGGCCCGGCCCACGACCGCCCTTGCCGCCGCTGCCGTGGCAGAACCCGCCGCACTTCTCGCCAAAGCGCTGCTTGCCCAGTTCGAGGGCCTCGGGGTCATCGAAGGGCAGGGCGATGTCGTTGATGCCCAGCAGTTCGTCATCCGCCGCCTGGGCCGGCAGTGCGAGCCAGAGAAACAGCAGCGGTACGAGCAGCGACAGCGTACGAAGGATTTTCATGGTGATCCGCCCCTGAGCTGGGTTGTTTTGGAATTGGGTGATGCAGAAGTCCCGGCGCGCGCCCGGACGATACTCCCGGCGCGCTGTCCGTGCTGGCGCGCGGCGCGATCTCCGCGCAAGATCGCGGCCGCGCGAAAGGGCGGGACGCGGGCGGGGCCGTCGCGCACGCCGTGCGCCGCCGCCCCCGGCGCCTTGATCCAGCCACGAGGGACCATGCATGACATTCACCCTGCAACGAGGCCTGCGCCTGCTTCCGGCGACAGCCCTGCTGGTGCTCGCGGCGGCCGCCCTGCCACTGCGGGCCGGTGACGACGCGGATCCGGCGCGCGCGTTCATGGCGACCATGCAGGCCGCCGCCGAGGAGGAGGCCTACGCCATGGGCGTGGAGGCCTACCTGTACGGCTACCCGCGAGTGGAACTGGCGCGGCGCATCCACAACGAGACGCGCCGGGTCTCGCCTCGCCAGGCGATCTTCGCGCCGCCCAACCGCTTCTTCTACTTCGATCGCCTGGCGCGCCCCGGAGACGGCCTGGTGCTCAAGACCCCGAACAACGACACGCTGTACGCGTCGGCCTACCTCGACCTGAGCGCCGGTCCGGTGCTGCTGCACGTTCCGCCCGTGGGGTCGCGCTACTACGTGGCGCTGGTCGTGGATGCCGCCGGCAATGTGGACACGCGCATCGGCCGCAAGGTGACGGGCTCCGGCGGCGTGGACCTGGCGTTTGTCGGGCCCGGATTTCGCGGCCGGCTGCCCGCGGGCGTGAAGGCGCTGCGCCAGAGCGCCAACGACCTGTGGCTGCTCATGCGCGTGGCCAGCAGCGGCGGCGACGACGAGCCCGTGGCCGCCCGGCTGCTGGAGCGCTTCACGCTGCGCGAGCTGGGGGCGCCGCGCCCCGAGCGCGGCCGCAACGCGCCCGTGGATGCGCAGGCCCTGGAGGCGCCCCTGGCGCCGCTGGACAGTTTCGAGTTCTTCGCCCAGCTCCACCGCATGCTGGCGCGCAACCCCGTCCCGCCCCAGGATCGCGGCCTGCTGGCGCGCTGGGAGCGCATCGGCCTGGGGGCGGGCGCATTCGACGCGGACCGCCTCTCGCCCGCCGTGCGGCGCGGCCTGGAGCGCGCCATCGCCTCGGGAGCGCGCATCGTGGCGGCGGCGCAGTTCTCCATTGCCAATACCCTCAATGGCTGGAACTACTCCGACAAGATCGGGCGCATTCGCAACGACTGGGCGCTGAACGCGGCCATCGCCCGCGGCGGCTATGGCAACCTTCCCGAAGACGCTGTCTACCACCAGCGCAATCTCGACGCCCGCGGCGAGCAGCTCAGCGGTGCGCGCCGCTACACGCTCACTTTCGCTCCGGGGGAGTTGCCGCCCGTGGGCGCGTTCTGGTCCATCACCGCCTACGATCAGTCGCGCTTCGACCTGCTGGAGAACCCCATCCGCCGCTACTCCATCGGTGACCGCACCAGCGGCCTGCGCCACGCCCCGGACGGTTCCCTCACCCTGGCCCTCCAGGCCGACGAGCCCGCCGACCCCGTGCTGCGCGCCAATTGGCTGCCGGTGGGCGGCGGGGCGTTCTTTCTTGTGATGCGCTGCTACGATCCGGCGCCGGCCATCGCGCAGGGGCGATGGGCGCCGCCCGAGGTGATGGCGGGGCCGTGACCGCACCACGGCCCGAGGGTGTTCGCCAGCATCGCCAAGGGTGAGGCCGGTTCGCCCCACAATGCCGCCCTGGCGAACCCGCCAGCCTTCATCGGCCGCTAGCGCAAGAACCCACCCGTAGGCCGCGGCGCGGCTCGGGCCAACGCCGTGCTCGCGGCCTTGGCGAGCCCGAGTGGGCGTGAAGCGCGGCCTTGTTGCCGCAGGCTCCGCGGATCTCCCGCCCGCAGCCTGGATGACGGAAAACAACGCCGTCGCGCCCAATGCGCGAGGCTGGTTTCGGGGCTGCGATAACATTCAAGTCGCTCCCCAGAGCGCTTTCGCGCCTCTTTCACCGCGCCACTACCTTGGCCACGAGACCGTACCCATGCTGAGAATCTTTGGCTCCCCGTCCCGTTACCTGCAGGGGCCGGGTGCTCTCGCGCGGCTCGGCGAGACCGTGTCGTCCTACGGCTCGCGGGTGCTGCTCGTGGCCGACTCCGTGGTGCTGGCGCGCTATGGCGAGCGCTTCGAGGCTGTGCTGCAGGGAGCCGGCCTCGAGACCCGCGTGGCCGGATTCTCCGGCGAGTGCACGGCGGCCGCCATCGAGGCCCTCACGGACGAGGCGATCGCGTGCGATGCGGGCGTGGTGGTCGCAGCCGGCGGCGGCAAGGCCATCGACGCCGCAAAGGGCGCCTGCATCGCCACCGGCGCGAAGATCGTGGTGGTGCCCACCGTTGCGTCCAACGACTCGCCCACCAGCCGCCTGTCGGTGATCTACGACGAGGACCACGTGCTGCGCGAGGTACGAAGGCTTCGCTTCAATCCCGACGCCGTCCTGGTGGACACCTCGATCATCGTGGCTGCGCCCGAGCGCTTCTTCGTTGCGGGCATCGGCGACGCCATTTCCAAGAAATTCGAGGGCGCGCAGAACATGGGTGCAGGCGGCGACAACTTCTATGGCGCCAAGCCCAGCTTCCTGTCGATCCAGCTCGCCGACGCCTGCTTCGACACGCTCATGCGCCACGCGGAGGGCGCGCTTGCCGCCCTGCGCCGCGGAGTCCCCGACGAGGCCTTCGAGCGCACGGTGGAAGCCACCATCCTCCTCTCCGGCCTTGCCTTCGAAAACGCGGGTCTTTCCATCGCCCACTCTCTCACCCGCGGGCTGTCGGCGATCCCCGCGCTGCATGGCGCGCTGCATGGTGAGGAGGTGGCCTACGGCCTGCTCGTCCAGCTGTTCATGGAGGGCCGGGACCGCGCCTTCATCCAGGAGATCGCGAGCTTCTACCGCCGCGTCGGGCTGCCGCTGTCGCTGCGGGACATGGGCTGCGAGGCCGATCCCGCCGCCGTCGCCCCCATCATCGCGAAGGTGACGTGGGAGCGCGCGCCCTACGTGCGCAATCTGGTGGCGCCCGTGGACGAGGCGCGACTCGCGCGGGCCGTGCTGGCGGTGGAGGCGCTGTCCGCCGGGCGCTGAACCCCGCGGTGGTGTCGCGCCAGCCGCTGTCCGTCAGCGGCAGACGCGGCCGAGCACGTCGCCGGGAATCTCCCGGTCGGCCTGCACCGGGTCGCTGGTGGCGGGGAAAGTCCACACCACCTCGGTGCCGTCGAGCAAGAACCGCTGCATCGACAGGATCAGGCGCGACTCGCAGGAGACCGTGTACTGGGTTGTGGAGCCGTCGTAGGCTAGGCCCATCATGTCCCGCGCCTTGAAGAAGGCGAGGCGCACCTGAAACCGGGCCTCCCCGCCGGGGTTGCGCGACGGGGCGGAGGCGTTGAGGTAGGTGCGCTTGATCTCATCCGTGGCGAGCAGGATCCATTCCTCGCCACACACGGGCGCCACGAACAGGAACAGGGCGGCCAGGGCGGCCCGCTCGATGCGCGGCCGGGGCCGCGGTGGGGAAATACCGTCACGCCACGCCTGCATGGAACCGCCCCTTGAGATGACCAATTGCAACCCGTGGCTGGATGAGCCACACCCGGCAGGTGCCGCGGCCCGGCGAGTGCGAGCCCTTGCGGCAACACGGTCGAGTATAGGGCTGGCTGAACCGGCCCGCGCCCCAGTGCCCCCGTGCGAGGGAGAGCGCCGGTGCGGCCCCACGGGAGCGGCGGCCCATGCGAGCCACCTTCGCAAGGACGGCGGGTGGGCGCCCCTGTCCGGATTGACAAGACACCCTGAAATTCGAAAGGGCCGCTTTCGATTTTCAAGGCAAGGGAATCGCCAGGGCCCGTGAAATTTGCAGTGGGGCTGCGAATTACTCGGCTCCCCCAGGGGGCAAGCCGTCTTCCCGCGCCCTGCCGCAAGCGGCAACGGCGCCAGCGGTTTACGCCCCCGCCCCTCGCCCCCAGCAACTCCCCCAGCGCCCTTCCCGTGTGCGACCGCGCCGCCCGCGCCGCCAGCACTTCCGGCGGCGCCTGGGT
>DAIPHN010000058.1:0-16702 GCA_036771335.1 Burkholderiales bacterium | reverse complement strand
GAAATGGCGTCATACATAAGTTTCACTTTCTGTATTTGAAGTGTACGTTGATTGGCTTTGTGCCGGTCCACTGGTCCGGGAACTGGGAACTGCCGCGCGCCACCGTGCTTCCCGACATGATTCTGATGTTAATGACATACCGTGCCGTCCTGTGTCATTTCATGGGTGCGGGAGATCGTCTTCCCGATTTGGCGTTCGATGATCTGAACTTACCGATACGATCAACGTTTCACGCCATCGCCGCGGCGCAAAGAACGCCGCGGGGTTAACGGCTACCCTTGATCAGACATTCCGTACGAATCGCTCCCGACCGTAATGACTCATGGATCAGATTGCCACATCGGCCGTTACGGTACGCGCGCCGGTTGGCACCCGGTCTCAACGGTCCGCTGCGCCGGGTTGCACCCGCCCTCGATCCCGGCTGTCAGCAAAAGCACCACTGAATCCATCTTTTCGGAATTCAAGAGAAACGCGCCTCAGCGATCCTGCTCCCAATCGTCATACCCTTTGTCCCTTGGTCTGACAATGAATAAAGTGAGCGAAAGAAGCAGGTAGAAGCCCAAACAAAGTGCCACACCAGGGACGCCCCTATCGGGGTACTCCATGTAAACAATACAGCCACTGACAAGTTGCGGAAACAAGAACAACGGACCTGCAAACATAGCTACTATTCGTTGATTACGGTCTGACAACCTGCTTCCTACAAGCCACCCTATTGCTGTCAGGAGAGCAAGGAACTTCGTTGCTGCTTGTCCGGTCAGGGCTGTCGCTGCCCGACTTGCCCCGGGGACGTAGTATTGCTGCGGAATTGAGGGCGCCACGAAAAGCCACTCGTAGGTTCCGAGCAGGATAATCAAGGCGGCGGTAAATCTCAGATTTAGGCGAATTAACAGAGACATTAGTGAATTTCTCAGAGCCTTAATCCAGGTCGCCAGTGACCGAACGCCGCGGGTTGCCGGCAAGCAGCGCTTGCTGGGTGTCCGTTTGGCTGATCGGGCCAAGCGGTTTCGGCAGAGAACCGGTCCCCGATGAGATTATTGAGACTTTCGTAAGTCATGACATTACCAGAGCGTAGCTTGCATCCAGCGGGCGTCGATGATCGAAGGGCGCCTCTGGGCGCTCTTGAGGTTGTTGCGCGCGGCGGCGTGCAGCACATCGAGGTTGGGCGGACAGAAGCTGGCCATGGTGTGCCGCTTCAACCAGGCCCACAGGTACTCCACTGGATTGAGGTCGGGCGCGTACGGGGGCAGGAAGGCGATCTGGATATCGCGCCCGTCAGGCCGTCCAGGTAATCGCGAACCAGCCGGCTGCGATGGGCCTCCAGGCCATCCCAGATGAACAAGCGCTACGCACTGCATGGGCCGGAAGTGGAGTGCATCGGCAATGGCAAGGCGAGACGGTCCTACGAGTTCGGCGTCAAGGTGAGCCTCGCGGTGACCACGCAAGCGCTGCCTGATGGTGGGTGCGCGCAGCTTCCCCGGCAGCCTATGCGACGGGCACGTGTTCAACGCGCAGCTGGAGCAGACGCGCGTCCTGCTGGAGGACACCGGCAAGGTGCTGCGCGAGGCCATCGTTGATCTGGGCTACCGGGGGTGGACAAGAACAACCCTGGGGTGGGGATATTCCGCCAGGGCAAGTACCGCTCGCTCACGCCGCTTCAGCGGCGCTGGCTCAGGCGCCGTCAGGGCGGTGGAGCCGGCGATCGGGCATCTGAAGAAGGCGGAGCACCGCATGAACCGCTGCTGGCTGCGGGGGGCCCTGGGCGATGCGTGTCACGCGTTGCTGTGCGCGGCGGGTTACAACCTGCCCTGGTTGATGCGGGCGATGGTGCCTCTGGGCCTGAGGACTGATTTCTTGCGCCCGCTGTTCCCGCTGTTGCTGGTGCTGCCGGCGGCCATCACGGGTGGGGTTCGCAGCGGTGCTGCGCGGGGGTTGATGGTCGCACCTCGGTATGCTGCTGCGGGATAGGTTCGTCGCGCCGGTGGATGAGTAGGTAGACTTGGACGAATCTTCCAGGGCCGGCTCAGTCATGTGAAATTGACTCGAGGTGTTCCCGGGTGCTCCGCGGTGATGTGCGCGCCGAGCCCTGGACCTTGGCTTTTTATCGGGCCTGTCCGGCTTGGCGCCGAATTGACCAGGTGGGGTTGACAGGGAATAATCCACGAGAGGGTAGGCACTGCTACCCAGTTCTTCAAGGATTTCTCCATGGCTCGTTTTTCTCACGGTGTGCGCGCCGTTTCCGTCGCCTCCGCCATAGCGGCACTGCTCCTCGCAGCTTGCGGCCGGCAGGAGCAGACGCCGCCACCGGCGGTCGCAACCGTCCCGGCGGCCGTTGTCGTGAAACTGGGGCACGCGGCCCCCCTGACAGGCGGCATCGCCCACCTTGGCAAGGACAACGAGTCGGGCGTGCGCCTCGCTGTGGACGAGGCCAACGCCAGGGGCATCACCATCGGCGGCAAGCCGATAAGGCTCGAGCTTCTGTCGGAGGACGACGAAGGCAACCCGAACAAGGGACCGATTATTGCCGAGAAATTCGTTGACGCCAGGGTCGCCGGTGTAATCGGCCACCTCAACTCCGGGGTCGCCATTCCCGCATCGGCGGTCTACAACACCGCCGGCATCCCGGTCATCACGGGCTCGGCCACCGACCCCAAGCTAACCGAACAGGGCTTCGCCGTCACCTTCCGCACGGTCGGGCGCGACGACCAGCAAGGCCCGGCCATTGCCAGCTACCTCCTCTCGGAAACCAACCCCAGGACCGTGGCCATCATCGACGACGCCACGGCCTACGGAGCGGGTCTGGCCAATGAAGTGGAAAAGACCCTCAGGGCGGCTGGTGTGAAGGTGCTGCCCCGAGAAAAGGGCACCGACAAGACCATCGACTGGAAGGGGGTGCTCACCAAGATCAAGGGCAAGTCACCGGATGCAGTCTTCTACGGAGGTATGGACTCCGGCGCCGGGCCCCTCATCAGGCAGGCCAGAGAGCTTGGTATCAAGGCCCGCTTCGCCTTCGGCGATGGCGCCTGCTCCGACAAGATGCACGAACTCGCCGGTGCCGCCGCCGAGGGGCTGCTGTGCTCTCTGGCGGGCATTCCCGCGCAGGCTGCGGGCGCCGCTTTTCTGGAGGCCTATCGCAAGAAATTCAACGCTGACCCCATCATCTACGCGCCCTTCACCTACGATGCCGCCAACATGATCATCGCGGCCATGCGGAAGGCCGACTCGGTGGATCCTGCCGTCTTCCTGCCAGCGCTCAAGGCCCTGCAGTACGACGGCGCCAGCGGACACATCGAATTCGATGAGAAGGGCGATCGCAAGGATGCGGAGATGACCATCGTTACCATGAAGGCGGGGAAGATGGAGCCCGTGGCGGTGGTCAAGGCCGGCAGGACTATCCCCATCGCCGAGCTCGCCTCCGCGACCAGGCCCGCCGAGGCGCCCGCTGCCGAAGAGAAAAAGTAAGCCCTCCGGGCGGCCAGCGGGCGCGGGGACGGCACCCGGCGGGTGCAGGTTTTCTTTCCGCCAGCCGCCCTGGCCACTTCCTGCCCCGTGGATATCCTCCTCCAGCAGCTCATCAACGGCCTCACCTTGGGCAGCGTGTATGCCGTGGTGGCCCTGGGCTACACCATGGTCTACGGCATCATCCAGCTCATCAACTTCGCACACGGCGAAGTGGTGATGATCGGCGGCATGGTGGCCCTGTGGACTATCGGCGCCCTGGCCGGATCAGCCGGGCTGCCTCCCACGGTGGTGGTGCTGGCGGGCGTGGCCGCGGCCGTGCCCGTGTGCATGCTGCTGGGCTGGAGCATCGAGCGCGCCGCCTACCGGCCGTTGCGCGGCGCGCCACGGCTGGCACCCCTCATCACCGCCATCGGCATTTCCATCATTCTGCAGAACTTGGCGCTGCTGATCTTCAGCCGCAACCCCCTGCCTTTCCCGCAGATTCTTCCCAACCCGGTGTTCGAGGTGGCGGGCGCTACCATCAGCCTGCTGCAGATCATCATCGTTGGGACCTGCGTACTCATGATGGCGGGGCTGACGCTTCTCATCTACCGCACCCGGCTTGGCATGGCCATGCGCGCCACCTCCGAGAATCCCACCGTGGCGGGCCTGATGGGCATTCCCATCGACAGAGTCATCTCCACCACCTTCGTGATCGGCGCGGGGCTCGGCGCCGTGGCGGGGATCCTCAACGGCCTCTACTACGGCATCGCTCACTATACCTTCGGCGCCATGCTCGGGCTCAAGGCGTTCTGTGCCGCGGTGCTGGGGGGTATCGGCAACATGGCCGGCGCCATGCTGGGTGGCATCCTGCTCGGGGTGGTGGAGGCGTTGGGCACGGGTTACATCGGCGAGATGACCGACCTGTGTCACCTGGACTTCCTGTCCAGTGCCCTGGCCGAGCGCTGCGCCCGCGACGGCCACGTGGTGCTGTTCGGCAGCAACTACCAGGACGTGTTCGCCTTCGTGGTGCTGCTCGTGGTGCTGGTGTTCCGGCCCTCCGGGCTTCTGGGCGAGCGCGTCTCGGACCGCGCCTGAGGCGGCCATGCCCGATGCCCTGAGCGCCCTGTTTCGCCGCCGCGGCACAAGCCCCTGGGTGGGCCTTGCGCTGCTGGCCGGCGTGCTCCTGATCCTGCCGTTCATGCTGGCCCAGGCGGGTACCACCTGGGTGCGGGTCACCAACCTCGCCATCCTGTTCGCGCTGCTCGCCCTGGGCCTGAACATCGTGGTGGGGTTCGCCGGGCTGCTCGACCTGGGCTACATCGCCTTCTACGCGGTAGGGGCCTACGCCTACGCGCTGCTTGCCTCGCCGCACTTCGGGCTGCACCTGCCCTTCTGGGTGATCCTGCCCGTGGGCGCGCTGCTGGCGTGCGTGGCGGGTGTGATGCTGGGCGCGCCCACCCTCAAGCTGCGCGGCGACTACCTGGCCATCGTAACCCTGGGCTTCGGCGAGATCGTTCGCATCTTCATGAACAACCTCTCCCAGCCCTTCAACATCACCAACGGGCCCCAGGGCGTGACGCTGATCGACCCGTTGCGCATCGGCGCCTTCAGCTTCGCTAAGCCAGAGACCTTCCTTGGCCTGTCCTTCAGCGGTCCCATCAAGTACTACTACCTGCTGCTGGGGGTGACGGTGCTGGTGATCGTGGTTAGCCTGCGGCTTGAGGACTCGCGCATCGGCCGCGCCTGGATGGCGATCCGCGAGGATGAGCTGGCCGCCAAGGCCGTGGGCATCGACACTCGTAACGTCAAGCTGCTGGCCTTTGCCATGGGCGCGAGCTTCGGCGGCATCGCCGGCGGCATGTTTGCCGCCATGCAGGGTTTCATCAGCCCCGAGAGCTTCGGGCTGGTGGAGTCCATCATGGTGCTGGCCATGGTGGTGCTGGGGGGCATGGGTAACGTGTGGGGTGTAGTACTGGGTGCGGTGCTGCTCACCTTCGGGCCTGAACTGCTGCGCCACACGGTGGAGCCGCTGCAGAAGGGCGTGCTTGGACGCGTGGTGATCGAGCCCGAGGTGATCCGCATGCTGTTGTTCGGAGCGGCTCTGGTGCTGATGATGCGCTTCCGCCCCGCGGGCCTGTTCCCCTCCCGCGCGCGCAAGCGCGAGTTCGCCGCGGGCCGCGGCCCGGAGGGCACGTGAACATGCTTGGCGGCGCGCGAGGCTCATGAGCGGGGAGCTTCTCGCCGTGCGGGGCGTGGTGAAGCGCTTCGGCGGCCTTACGGCGCTTTCGGACGTCTCCCTCACCATCGGCCGGGGTGAGATCTACGGTCTCATCGGGCCCAACGGCGCGGGAAAGACCACCCTGTTCAACGTGCTCACCGGCCTGTATGTGCCCGATGCTGGTGAGGTGCGCCTGGAGGGCGCGCTTCTGCCCTTCAAGCAACCTCATCGGGTGGTGCGCGCTGGCGTGGCGCGCACCTTCCAGAATATCCGCCTGTTCGCCAGCATGACGGCTCTGGAGAACGTGATGGTGGGGCGCCACCTGCGCACCCGGTCCGGCATGTTCGGCGCCATGCTGCGCACGGTTGCCAACCGCGCAGAGGAAAAAGCCGTCGCCGAGCGCGCCCGCGCGCTGCTGCACTACGTGGGCGTGGAGCGCCACTCCAACACCATTGCCCGCAACCTGTCCTATGGCGACCAGCGCCGTCTCGAGATCGCCCGGGCGCTGGCCACGGAGCCGAAGCTGCTGGCCCTGGACGAGCCGGCCGCAGGCATGAATCCCACCGAGCGCCTGGCCCTGGGCCAGCTCATCGGCCGCATCCGCGGCGACGGCACGACGGTGCTGCTGATCGAGCACGACGTGAAGCTAGTGATGGGCCTGTGCGACCGCGTGGCCGTGCTCGACTACGGCAAGCGCATCGCCGAAGGCGTACCCCGGGAGGTGCAGCGCGACCCCGCCGTGATCGCCGCCTACCTGGGTGTGGAGGCGGCCCATGCGGCCTGAGCGGCCCGGGGAGTCGTCGTGAGCCTGCTGGAGGTGAAGGGGCTGGAGGTGTCCTACGGCGGTATCGTGGCCGTGCGCGGCATCGACCTTGCCGTGGAGCAGGGCGAACTGGTGGCGCTGATCGGCGCCAACGGTGCCGGCAAGACCACCACGCTCAAGGCGCTGGCGGGCATGCTGCGGCCCTCGGGCGGCAGCGTGCACTTCGACGGCCATGCCATCACCCGCGAGCCCTGCCATCGCCTGCTGCCCCGGGGCATTGCGCTGGTGCCCGAGGGGCGCGGCGTGTTCGCCCGCCTCACGGTGCGCGAGAACCTGGAGATGGGGGCTTACATCCGCAACGACCGCGCCGCGGTGAATGCCGACATGGCTCGGGTGTTCGAGCTGTTTCCGCGGCTGCAAGAGCGCCGCGCCCAGGTGGCGGGCACGCTCTCGGGCGGCGAGCAGCAGATGCTGGCCATCGGCCGCGCCCTCATGGGCCGCCCCCGCCTGCTGCTGCTGGACGAGCCCAGCATGGGGCTTGCGCCCATGATGGTGCAGAAGATCTTCGAGGTGATCCGTATGATCTCCGCCGAGGGCGTGACCGTGCTGCTGGTGGAGCAGAACGCGAGCCTCGCGCTGCAGGCAGCGAGCCGTGGCTACGTCATGGAATCGGGCGCCATCACCCTCACCGACGGGGCGACGGCGTTGCTGGCTAGCGCGCAGGTGCGGCAGGCATACCTGGGGGAGTAGCCGGCTGCAGGACCGGCGCGTGGCACCGGGCGCACACCGTATCGGCTGTACCCGCCTCTCGTTCAGGCCTCAGGCGGCAGCGGGATCCAGTCGCGGCCGGTGAGAAAGCGCTCGTAGAGTTCCGCTTCCGGGCTGCCTGCGGCCGGGTGCCAGTCGTAGCGCCACTTCACAATGGGTGGCAGTGACATGAGGATGGATTCGGTGCGTCCGCCCGACTGCAGCCCGAACAGCGTACCGCGGTCGAACACCAGATTGAATTCCACATAGCGGCCGCGGCGGTAGGCCTGGAAGTCGCGCTCGCGCTCGCCCCAGGCGTGGTCGCGCCGGCGCGCCACGATGGGCAGGTAGGCTTCGAGAAAGCGGCCGCCCACGCTGCTGGTGAGGGCGAAGGCGGTGTCGAAGCCACCCTCGGACAGATCGTCGAAAAAGATGCCGCCGATGCCGCGCGGCTCGTTGCGGTGCTTGAGGAAGAAGTAACGGTCGCACCAGCGCTTGAAGCGCGGGTAGTGGGACTCGCCAAACGGATCCAGCGCCGCCTTGCAGGCGGCGTGGAAGTGCACCGCGTCTTCTTCGAAGCCGTAGTAGGGGGTGAGGTCCATGCCGCCGCCGAACCAGAACACCGGCGCCTCGCCGGCTTTGGCGGCGGTGAACAGGCGTACGTTCATGTGCACCGTGGGCACGTAGGGGTTGCGCGGGTGCAGTACCAGGGACACGCCCATGGCCTCGAAGCCCCGGCCTGCCAGTTCGGGGCGGCCGGCGCTGGCGGACGGCGGGAGCTTCTCGCCCATTACGTGCGAGAAGGCCACGCCGGCACGCTCGAAGAGCCTGCCCTCTTCAAGCAGACAGGAGGCGCCGCCACCGCCCTCGGGGCGCTGCCAGGCGTCGCGGCGGAAGGGCAGCCCGTCGGCCTCGGACAGCCCGGCCACGATGTGGTCCTGAAGACCGGTGAAGAAGGCCTTGGCCGCGACCAGGTCCACGCTGCTCACAGTCGCTCCGCGCCGACGCTCACAGCCGGCTTTTCCTGGCGCCGATGGCGCGATGGCCGATATCGCGGCGCATTTGGCCGCCCGCGAAGCGAATCTGGTCGGCGATTTCATAGGCGCGCCGCTGGGCTACGCGCACGGTGTCGCCCAGCGCGGTGACGCACAGCACGCGCCCGCCGCTGGTGACCACCTGGTCGTCGGCCATGGCGGTGCCAGCGTGGAACACGTGGAAATCGTCGCCATCGCGCGGCAGGCCTGTGATGGCGTCGCCCTTGCGCGGTGAGCCGGGATAGCCGTGGGCCGCCATCACCACGCCCAGGGCCACACGCCGGTCCCACTGCGCTTCCGCCCGTTGGAGTGTGCCGTTGACGGCGTGATCCAGCAGCGCGTGCAGGTCGGACTTCAGGCGCATGAGGATGGGTTGGGTTTCAGGGTCGCCCATGCGGCAGTTGAACTCCAGCACCTTCACGTCTCCCGCCGGCGTGATCATGAGTCCCGCGTAGAGGAAGCCCGTGTAGGTGTCGCCCTCGGCCGCCATGCCGCTCACCACGGGCGCGATTACCTCGCGCATGACGCGCGCGTGCAAGGCGGGCGTGAGGACCGGTGCGGGTGAGTAGGCCCCCATGCCGCCCGTGTTGGGGCCGCGGTCGCCGTCGAGCAGGCGCTTGTGATCCTGGCTGGAGGCGAGCGGTAACACGTGCTTGCCGTCCACCATGACGATGAAGCTCGCCTCCTCTCCCTCGATGCACTCCTCGATCACCACGCGCGCGCCGGCTGCACCCAGGGCTCCGCCGTCGAGCATGGCGTCGATGGCCTCGTGCGCTTCCTGCGCCGTTGCCGCCACCACCACGCCCTTGCCGGCAGCCAGCCCGTCGGCCTTCACCACGATGGGCGCACCCTGGGCGTCCACGTAGGCGTGGGCGGCCGCAGCCTCGGTGAAGGTCTGGTGGCGCGCGGTGGGGATGCCGTGGCGGACCATGAAGCGTTTGGCGAAGTCCTTGGAGGCTTCCAGTTGCGCGGCGCGGCGGGTGGGGCCGAAGATCCTGAGGCCGGCGGCCCGGAAGGCATCCACCACGCCCTCCGACAGCGGCGCCTCCGGGCCCACCACGGTGAGTGCCACGCTCTCGCGCCGGGCGAAGTCCAGCAGCTCCGGGATGTCCGACAGGGGCACGTTGAACAGCCCGTCCTCGCGCGCCGTACCGGCGTTGCCCGGCGCCACGTACACCCTCGCCACGCGGGGCGACTGGGCCAGCCGCCAGGCGAGCGCGTGCTCGCGTCCGCCCCCGCCGATCACCATCAGGTTCATGGGTTTCTCAGTGCCTGAAGTGGCGCACGCCCGTGAACACCATGGCGATGCCCCGTTCGTCAGCCGCGGCGATCACTTCCTCGTCGCGCACGCTGCCGCCCGGCTGGATCACTGCCACGGCTCCGGCGTCGGCTACCACGTCGAGGCCGTCTCTGAAGGGGAAGAAGGCGTCCGAGGCGACCACCGATCCCGCCAGGGAAAGCTTGGCCTGCGCTGCCTTGACCGAGGCGATGCGCGCCGAGTCGATGCGGCTCATCTGCCCGGCGCCCACCCCCAGGGTGCGGCCGCTGCCACAGAACACGATGGCGTTGGACTTGACGAACTTGGCCACGCGCCACGCGAACACCAGATCGGCAAGCTGCCCATCGGTGGGCGTGCGCCGTGTGACCACGCGCAGTTCCGAAGCAGCCACATTGCACGCGTCAGGGTCTTGAACCAGAACGCCCCCGCCTACGCGCTTCAGGTCGAAGTCGTTGAAACCTTCGCCGGGGGGCACCTCTAGCACCCGCACACCGGGTTTGGAAGCCAGCAGCTCGAGCGCGGCGCTGTCGAATCCCGGCGCGATCAGAACTTCCACGAACTGCCCCGCGACCGCCTCGGCGGCAGCGCGGCCCACGGCGCGGTTGAAGGCGATGCTGCCGCCGAAGGCCGAAGTGGGGTCGGTGTCGAAGGCGTTGCGGTAGGCCTGAGCAGGTGAGTGGGCCACGGCAACGCCGCAGGGGTTGGCGTGCTTGACGATCACGCAAGCCGGCGCATCGAAGCTGCGCACGCATTCCCACGCAGCATCGGCGTCCGCGATGTTGTTGTAGGACAGTTCTTTGCCCTGGTGCTGCACATAGCGCGACAGGGTCCCGGGCGCGGGATCGGCATCCCGGTAGAAGGCCGCCTGCTGGTGCGGGTTCTCGCCATAGCGCAGCTCCTGGACGAGGTCGAAGGCGAGGTTCAGGCGCCGGGGGAAGGCCGACCGGGTGCCATCGGCACCCGCGGCCGAGAGGTAATTGGCGATGGCGCCATCGTAGCGAGCGGTGTGGCTGAAGGCCTTGCAGGCCAGCGCGAAGCGCGTCTCTGCGCTCACGCTGCCGCCGCAAGCGTGCATCTCCGCCAGCAGTGCCGCGTAGTCGGCGGGGTCGACCAGCACCGACACGTGGGCGTGGTTTTTGGCTGCCGCCCGCACCATGGCCGGTCCGCCCACATCGATGTTCTCGATGGCCTCATCGAGTGTGCAGTCGGCCCGGGCCACCGTCTGGCGGAAGGGGTAGAGGTTCACGGCCACCACGTCGATGGGACCGATGCCCGCCGCCGCCAGGGCGTCCATGTGGGCGGGCAGGTCGCGGCGCGCCAGGATCCCGCCGTGGATGCCCGGGTGGAGCGTCTTCACGCGGCCGTCGAGCATCTCGGGGAAACCGGTGAGCTCCGAAACCTCGGTGACGGGAATGCCCGCGTCCGCCAGCAGCCTGGCGGTGCCGCCCGTGGACAGGATGCGGTAGCCTAGGGCCAGCAGCTCGCGGGCGAAGTCCGCGGCGCCGGTCTTGTCGGAGACGCTGATCAGCGCCTGTCGGTGGCGGAGCATGAAAGCCTCGGTTCTACAACAGGCCGTGGGCCCGGAGCTTCTTTCGCAGCGTGTTGCGGTTCATGCCCAGAGCCTCGGCGGCGATGGTCTGGTTGCCTCCCGCGTAGGCGAGGATCATCTCGAGCAGCGGCCGCTCCACGGCTTGCACCACCATGTCGTAGATGGGGCCGGGGCGCTCGCCGTCGAGATCGCGGATGTAGTTGTCCACCGCCCGGCGCACGCAGCGCGCCAGCTCGGTTTCATTGATGGGCGGCGGCGCCTTGGCTTTCATGCGGCAAGCGCCTCTGGAAGCGCGGCAAGGCGCTCGGGATCGAAAAAGAAGTCATCCAGCGCGCGCAGCTGCGCCCTGGCGTCGGCCAGGACATTGAAGGCCTGGCGCAGTTGCTCCCCGCCGTCGAGCGCGCGCATCGTCCAGCCCACGTGCTTTCGAGCCACGCGCACGCCCGCCGGTTCGCCATAGAAGGCGTGCAACGCCTGCACGTGCCCGCGCAGGATGCAGTGGATCTCGGCGCGCGACGGCGGCGGCGGCACGGTGCCCTCGCGCAGGAACTGGTCGATCTCGCGGAAGATCCACGGGCGGCCCTGGGCGGCCCGGCCGATCATCACGCCGTCGGCCCCCGTGCGGGCGAGCACCTCGCGGGCCTTGCGCGGCGAATCCACGTCGCCGTTGGCGAGCACAGGGATGCGCACGGCCGCCTTGACTGCCGCGATGGTGTCGTACTCGGCGCTGCCCTCGTAGAGATCGGCGCGGGTGCGGCCATGCACGGCGAGCATGCGCACCCCGGCGGCCTCGGCGATACGCGCCACGCGCACCGCGTTGCGGCTGACGCGATCCCAGCCGGTGCGGATCTTGAGGGTGACGGGGACGTCCACCGCCGCCACGACGGATTCCACGATGCGCGCCACCAGCGCCTCGTCGCGCAGCAGCGCGGAGCCGGCGGCCACGTTGCACACTTTCTTGGCGGGGCAGCCCATGTTGATGTCGATGATCTGGGCGCCCTCACCCACATTGAAGCGCGCCGCCTCGGCCATGATGGCGGGGTCCGCCCCGGCGATCTGTACCGCGATGGGCGCCGCCTCCCCTTCATGGTCGCGGCGTCGCAGGCTCTTGGTGGTGTGGCGGAGCCGGGCGTCGGAGGCCACCATCTCGGATACCGTGTAACCTGCGCCAAGGGACTTGCACAACTGACGGAAGGGCCGGTCCGTGACCCCGGCCATGGGTGCCAGGGCCAGCCTGTTGCGCAATGGGTATGGACCTACCTGCATGGCGTTGCACCGACTGCCCAAGGCGGAAGAACGTATTGTAATCACAAAGGAACACCCCTCGCCCCGCGGTTATGCGCGCCGGGCGGCCAGGCTCAGGAAATGCCCAGAGAAACCGTGCGAGCAAAGCCTGCGCGCAGCGGTGCGGCGAGGTCCAGGGCAGTGAGTCCCGCGCCGCGCACCGCCGGCAGCAGCGGGGCATCGGCGGTGAACAGGCGTACCAGCCCGTCCGTGAAGGCGATGGTGGCGGCGCGGTCAGCCCGCCGAAGGGTCTCGAACTGCCCGAGTGCGCCTGGCCCCTCCGCCAGCAGCAGTTCCACTGCGGCGTGGGCGTCGCGTAATCCCAGGTTCAGGCCCTGTCCGGCCACGGGGTGAAGGGTCTGGGCGGCGTTGCCGAGCAGCAGCACGGCCCCGCGGGCGCGCGGGTGGGCGGTGCGCAGCGCAAGCGGCCAGGCAGCGCGGTCCGCCGCAGACGTGAAGCGGCCGGCACGCCAGCCGAAGGCGTCCTGCAGCGCCGCGAGGAACGCCGGTTCTGGCAGCGCTGCCAGGGCCGCTGCCCGTGCAGGGGCTTCCACCCAGACCAGGGCGTACCCGTTGCCCCTGGGCAGCAGCGCCAGCGGTCCCGCCGGCGTGAAGCGCTCCCACGCCGTCCCTGAGGGCGCCTGGTCGGTCTCCACCCGGCCCACCAGCGCGCTGGCGCCGTAGTCGCGGGTACGCACCCCGAAGCCCAGCTGTTCTGGCAGCGTTGCGCCGCCGTCAGCGATCAGCAGTGCATCGCAGGTGTTGCTGCCGGCGCCAGCGGACACGAGCCAGCGGTTCGACTCGAAGGCGGCGCCCGTGACGGGCGCATCCCAGGTGATCCTCACGCCAGCGGCGGGCAGGGCGGGCTCCAAAGCGGCGAGCAGGTCGCGGTAACCCACCACGTGGCCAAGTGCCGACAGGCCCGCGTCGGCGGCATTCATGACCGTGCGGCCAAAGTGCCCGCGCTGCGATACGTGAATGGACATGATGGAGGTGGCCACCGCATCCACCGCGGCACCCAGCCCGGCGGCGCCCATGAGCAGCCGGCTGTTGCGTGACAGCGCCAGGGTGCGGTCGCCGGCGTCGCTGCCTCTTGGCCTGGCTTCAAACTGCGCCACGGTCAGCCCGGCGCGCGCTGCCGCCAGTGCGGCGAATCGGCCCACCGGGCCGCCTCCCGCCACCACCACCTGGAAGTGTTCCACAGCCGCGGACGTCTCAGCCTCGACCGACGATGGCTTCCACGTCGGCAACGGCCTTTGGCGCGGCGGCGGTGAGGATCTCACATCCTTCCGCTGTGACCAGTGCGTCGTCCTCGATGCGCACGCCGATGTTCCAGAAGGCTTGCGGAACTCCGTCGGCGGGGCGGATGTAGCAGCCTGGCTCCACCGTGAGCACCATGCCAGCCTCGAGCAGCCGCCAGCCGCCGTCGCACTTGTAGTCGCCAGCGTCGTGCACGTCCAGCCCAAGCCAGTGACCGGTGCGGTGCATGTAGAAGCGGCGATAGTCGCCCGACTCGATCACCGAATCGGGGGAGCCCTGGCACAGGCCCAGGTCCACGAAGCCGCGCGCCAGCACCGCCAGCGCCGCCTCGTGGGGCTGTTCCCAGTGATTGCCCGGCTTCACCGCGGCGATGGCCGCCGTCTGCGCCGCGAGAACCAGTTCATAGACGTCCCGCTGCGGGCCGCTGAACCGGCCATTCACCGGGAAGGTGCGGGTGATGTCGGAGGCGTAGCCCTCGAGCTCGCAGCCGGCGTCGATGAGCAGCAGGTCGCCGTCCTCCATCCTGCGGCGGTTCTCCACGTAGTGCAGCACGCAGGCGTTCGGGCCGGAAGCCACGATGCTGGGATAGGCGGGAGAAGGGGATCCGCCGGCACGGAACTCGTGCAGGAGCTCGGCCTCCACCTGATACTCGAACAAGCCCGGGCGGGACGCGCGCATGGCGCGCGCGTGGGCGCGCGCCGAGATAGCGGCCGCGCGGCGCATGGCATCGAGCTCGGCGGCGTCCTTGCGCAGGCGCATCTCGTCCAGGATGCGGCGCACGTCGCGGATTTCGCCGGGCGCGGTCACGCCGCTGCGCGCCAGGGTGCGCACACGGTTGATCCAGTCGATGAGCCGGCCGTCCCAGGCAGCATCGCTGCCCACGTCCGCGTACAGCGCCGGCTGGTCGGACAGCAGCTGGGTCATGGCCTCGTCGAGCTCGCCGATGGGACGGGCTTCATCCACGCCGAAGGCTTCCCGCGCCGCCTCGGGGCCGAAGCGATAGCCGTCCCAGATCTCACGCTCCGCGTCCTTGGGGCGGCAGAACAGGATGCTGCGCGGCCGCGGGCCCGCCACCAGCACCAGCACCGATTCGGGTTCGGTGAAGCCCGTGAGGTAGAAAAAATAGCTGTCGAAGCGAAAGGGGTGGAACACGTCCCGGTTGCGGGTGCGCTCCGGGGCGGTGCCGATCACGGCGACGCCCTGCCTCATGGCTGCGGCAAGGCGACGGCGGCGGTCGGCGAACGGGGTCAGCATGGCGGGGACGGCGAGGGGAGCGTTCATAGGATGAATTATAGGAGCGGCGGGGGACGTTCCCGCAGGCGCGCACCGAGCTCTGCGAGCCGCTGCGGGGTCCCCACGTCGAGCCAGTAGCCGGCAAAGTGCTCGGCCGAGACCCTGCCCCGCGCCAGGGCCGCGCGCAGCAACGGGGCCAGAGCGGCGCGGCTGCCGGCGGTGATGCCCTGAAACAGCGCCGGACGGTATACCCCCAGCCCGCTGAAGGTGAGCCGCGCGCTAGCCTCCACGAGACGGCCGTCGCGGAGCGCGAAGTCGCCGCCGGGGTTGTGGGTCGGGTTGTCCACAAGAACCAGGTGGGCGTCCACCGCGGGATCCGCGGAGAGCCGCCGGGCTGCCGCCGCCAGCCGCGCGAAGTCGTACTCGCAGTAGACATCCCCGTTCACCACCGCGAAGGGGGCGTCTCCCAGCAGCGGCAGGGCGGTGGCGATGCCGCCGGCGGTGTCCAGCGCCACCGTCTCGGGCGAATAGCGGATGCGCGCTCCGAACCGTGCCCCGTCGCCAAGGGCGGCTTCGATCTGGGCACCCAGATGGGCGTGGTTGATGGCGAGCTCGGTGAAGCCGGCGCGCACCAGCCGCGCGATCTGCCACTCGATGAGGGGTTTGCCGCCGACAGGCAGCAGCGGCTTGGGCACCCGATCCGTGAGCGGGCGCATGCGTTCGCCGCGCCCCGCGGCCAGGATCATGGCGCGCAAGCGGGGGCGCGCCCTAGAAGGTGTAACCGGCGGCGGGCGCCGCGGCACCTTCCGCGCTATCGAGCAGCGCGAGCAGGGGCGAGAGCGCGCCGTAGCGCCGTGCGGTGGCGCGCACGTAGCCGCAGAAGCGCGGCGTGTCTTCCAGGTAGCCGGTCTTGCCGTCGCGGTAGTGCAGCCGCGCGAAGATCCCCAGCACCTTGAGGTGGCGCTGCAGCCCCATCCACTCCACGTCGCGCCAGAACTCGCCGAAGTCCCGGTTCACCGGGAGCCCGGCGCGGCGGGCCTTTTCCCAGTAGCGGATGGTACCGTCCAGCACCACCTCCTCCTCCCAGCTCAGGAACGCGTCGCGGTACAAGGAGGCCACGTCATAGCTGATGGGCCCGTGCACCGCGTCCTGGAAGTCGAGGATGCCGGGGTTGGGCTCGCACACCATCAGGTTGCGCGGCATGAAGTCGCGGTGCACGTACACCCTGGGCTGGGCGATGACGCAGGCCAGCACGCGCGCGAACACCTGTTCCAGGGATTCCCGCTCCTCCGCAGACAGTGCAAGACCCGCGTGGCGGCCCAGGTACCACTCGGGAAACAGGTCCAGTTCACGCCGCAGCAGCGCCTCATCGTAGGGCGGAAGGACGTCTTCGCGAGTGGCCGCCTGCCACTGGACCAAAGCGTCGGTGGCGTGCTCGAACAACGGGCGCTGCAGCGCGGGGTCGGTGCGCAGCGCAGCGAGGAATGTGGTGTTGCCCAGATCGGTGAGCAGCAGGAAGCCGCGTTCCAGGTCCTTGGCGAGCACCTGCGGGGCGTTCAGGCCCGCCTGTGCGAGCAGCACTGCCACGTGCACGAACTGCCTGCAGTCCTCGTGATGCGGCGGCGCGTCCATGACGATCCAGCTTTGAGCGCCCTGGCGGATGCGGAAATAGCGGCGGAAGCTGGCATCCGAGGAGGCCGGCTCGGGCGCACCGTCGCTGCCTGGCAGCGCGTGCCGCACGAAAGCGTGGAGTTCTTCGAGGCGGGCCAAGGGTCGGGAAGAGGGACAGGCGACCGGGTTGTCCGGACTGGGCTATCGTGCGGATTTTACGTTGTCCGTCGCGTAACATTCCGATGATATTTCTCCTGCGCCTGCTCGACGCTTTGGCCCT
>DAIPHN010000057.1:0-16859 GCA_036771335.1 Burkholderiales bacterium | reverse complement strand
CCTGCACGGCGTCGATGCCATGCTGCGCGAGGCGCGCAGGGGCCAAATGGAGGGCGGCTGCAGCGCGGTGCGGCGCCACTGCCGCCCTGCGCGCCTGGAGCAGACCGCGCACGGACTGCGGCTCCGCGACGAAACCGGTGGCGAGCACGGTCCTTTTGACACCGTGCTGTGGGCCATCGGGCGGTCGCCTTCCACGGCAGGGCTCGGGCTGGAGGCCGCCGGCGTGGCGTTGCGCGAGGACGGCGTGATTCCTGTAAACGAGTGGCAGGCCACCTCTGCGCCGGGCATCTTTGCCGTGGGCGACGTGATTGGCCACCACGAACTTACCCCCGTGGCCATCGCTGCGGGTCGGCGCCTGGCCGACCGGCTGGTCGGCGGCCAGGCAAGCCGCAAGCTCGACTACGAGAACATCCCCACGGTGGTCTTCAGCCATCCGCCCATCGGCACGGTGGGCCTGTCGGAGCAGGCGGCGGCGGATCGCTTCGGCGCCGGGGCTCGCGTCTACGAGACCGCCTTCACACCCATGGTGCACGGGCTGTCCGGGCGCGCCCTGCGGATGCACATGAAACTGGTGGTAGCGGGGCCGGAGGAGCGTGTGGTGGGGTGCCACGCCATTGGTCCAGGCGCGGACGAGATGCTGCAGGGCTTCGCCGTGGCCGTGAAAATGGGCGCCACCAAGGCGCAGTTCGACGACACCGTGGCCATTCACCACACAGCGTCGTATGATATTCTTACCCTCATTACCGCCCTCCCGTCGCGGGCGGCTCCCTGAGGCCCGCGCGCCGCCAGCGCCCGCAGCGATTCCCCCGGTGTAGCGGGTCCCACGGGCACTGTCCGAGGCAGCCATGGCCCATGGGCAGCCGTAGCCTATAATCGGGACGATCCTTAGGAAGTCTTCGATCTTCTGACGGGTCGATTCCCAGCCGGTAGAACTAAGGGATCCCCCGCTTCCTTCAAACCTCGCAGCGGATGTCATTCGCAGGCCTATTTATTGCCCTATCGTCATGCGCAAGCAACAGTTTTTTGCAAATCGCCCGCTCCGCACCGCCGCTCTGATCGACCCCTACTGGCTCGGTGCGGCCTCCACCGTCCTCCAGGACGGCTCGATCGAGGCGCTCGAGCGCCAGCTTGGTCGTACCTGCCGCCTGGAGCGGATCTACCTCTACCTCGAGAACGACGACGAGCGCTCCGCAGCCTCATCGCGCATTCCCTGCACGCAACGGGTATGTGCCCGGGACAGCATCGGCGACGGGTTCGAGCTGGTACGTGCCATGGATGCCGATCTGCAGCAGCTGGCCTCCTCGTCGGCGTTTTCGGCCATTGTGGTGGTCACCCTGGACGATCGCCTGGCGCTTTCCATCGAGCGCGCAAAGGCTGCCGGGATCCAGATCTTCGGGCTGAAGACCGAGGCCATGGACGAAAACGACGAGTCGTTCCAGCGCATGGCGCGCACCTTCGACCGCATGCTTGGCCCGGTACAACAGCCGCTGGCCGACACCGAACTTGCCGACGAGAGCCTCGACGAGGTGCCCACGGAAATCGAAACCGTGGCTCTCGAGCGCGCCATCGCCCGTTGGTTCGAGGAATCGGACGAAGAGACGCGCGACGGCGTGCTGGAATTCATGAACTCCCGCCGCGGGCTGCCGCGCCTGGTGGATTCGCGTCTTCTGTACCTGTCGCGCGAACTGCTGGGGCGCGAACTCAACGAGCCCGAGAAACTGGCGCTGCGAAGCCGCTTTCGCGAAGCGGCCTACGGCCGTGCCCCGGTGGCTGAAGAACCCTGATCGTTGCAGCGGCACCCGCACTCACGCGAGCGCCATCCTCCCAAGCCAGCGGCAGGCGGCGACCCACACGCGCTTACCCCGCGACCCCGCCAGGGAGCGCAGGCCCGTAAAGATGGCTGCTGTTGGCGAAAGCCGCCCCACCCATGCATACAGGGCCGCCGCCAGCGCCTGGGAGCAGTACTCGCGGATTCCGAGCATCGGTCGCGTCGCTCGCCTCACGAGCGATAGCCATACGGATTATCCAACTGCCAGCGCCAGGTGTCTTGCATCATCACGGCCAGATCGCGGCGGGCCTTCCAGCCCAGTTCCCGCTCGGCCTTGCCCGGATCGGCATAACAGGCGGCCACATCACCTGGACGGCGCGGCGCCACGCGGTAGGCGATGCTGCGGCCGCAGGCCTGCTCGAAGGCGCGGATCATCTCCAGCACGCTGTAGCCCCTGCCGGTGCCCAGGTTCCACACCTGCGCACCCGGGCGGTGCAGGGCCCGCAGGGCGCTCAAGTGGCCCTCGGCCAGGTCCATCACGTGGATGTAGTCACGCACGCCGGTACCGTCGGCGGTGGGGTAGTTGTCGCCGAACACGGCCAGCTCGGGCAGCCTGCCTGCGGCCACCTGGGCGATGAAGGGCACAAGATTGTTGGGCACGCCATTCGGGTCCTCGCCCATGAGCCCGCTCTCGTGCGCCCCCACGGGGTTGAAGTAGCGCAGCAGCGCCACGCGCCAGCGCGCGTCCGCCGCCGCCAGATCCGTCAGCACCTGCTCCACCATGCGCTTGGAGCGTCCGTAGGGGTTGATGGGCTCACCCAGAGGTTGATCCTCGCGAATGGGCACCGTGGTGGGATCACCGTACACCGTGCAGGATGAGCTGAACACCAGCGTGAACACGCCCGCCTCCGCCATGGCCTCGCACAGAGCGAGGGTGCCGGCCACGTTGTTGTCGTAGTAGCGCAGGGGCTCGCGCACGCTCTCGCCCACGGCCTTGAGCCCGGCGAAGTGCAGCACCGAGCCTATGTCATACCGTGCAAACAGCCCGTCGAGCAAAGCCCGGTCGCGCAGGTCGCCGCGCACGAATCCCGGCGCGCGCCCCGCGATGCGCGCCACGCGTGCCAGCGACTCGGCGGCGCTGTTGGACAGGTTGTCCAGCACCACCACCTGGAACCCCGCCTCGAGCAGCACGACGGCGGCGTGCGAGCCAATGTAGCCCGCCCCTCCCGTAACCAGCACGGCGCCTGTCATGGCGCACCCCGCGGCCTCGTCGAGCCGCCGCTACCGACAGTCACACTGCAAGAGACAAATCCGTACCATCCTTTAATCATGCGGGATGCTCCCGCGCGCGATCCATCGTCCGGCACCCCTATCACTCCTTATCTCGGACTGCTCCGAAAACACGGCGAACGCGCGGCGAAGCTGCACACCGAACGCCACCACCCGGGAAAACCGCGTCTCCCCCGGAGCGACCTTGAACATGGGTCGGGACCGGCTTGCGCAGCCTGTGGTGCATGCGCCCGACAGTCCGGCCGGGCATGGCCGGACTCCGCCCCGCGGCGATCACCTGCGCACCAGATGCTGCGCCAACGCTTCATAGGCCGGCAGCGAAACGGGGTCGCTCGCCGCGTTGCCCGCTACCGGGTAGCTTGCGAATCGGGCGATCACCAGCGGCCTGAACCGCGCAGAGCGCCGCACCGGAAAGGAGCCGGGCGAGCCCTTTGCGCGAACGGATAAGCATGACCCTTCTCGCTAGCAAACAGGTGGCAACAACAGGTGGCGACTCACGGAGACCGATGGACAAGGTACAGGCATGGCGGCGGCGCAGGCGGCGCTGCAACCGGCCCGAGGACGGGGGCCCTCAGACCAGCGTCGCACCTTCCGCGAGCCCCGGCCGAGCCAGTTCGTCGATGCGCTTCAACTGCTCGGGCGTCAGCCGGATTTCCGTGGCCCGGGCGTTCTCGTCCACGCGGTCCGCGCGGCGGGTTCCCGGAATGGGGAAGACGTCCGGCCCCTGGTGCAGCAGCCATGCTAGCGCAAGCTGCGCGGGGGTCACGCCGAGCTCCAGCGCCAAAGCCATGAAGGGCTGGAAGCGATCCCTGTTCAAGGCGAGGTTCCCGCCCGCATAGCGCGGGTTGTTCTGGCGAAAGTCATCCCTGCTCAGGCTCGTCACCGTGCCGCTCAGAAAACCGCTGCCAAGCGGCGACCAGCACACCAGGGCGATGCCCAGCTCGCGAAGCGTGGGCAGCAACGCCGCCTCCGCCTCCCGCCGCCAAAGGGAATACTCGAACTGCACGGCGGCGATGGGATGCACCTTGTGCGCCCGCCTCACCTGTTCGGCGGACACGTTGCTGAGCCCCAGGTAGCGGACCTTCCCCTCGCGCACGGCCCTGGCCATCACCGCAACCGTTTCCTCGATCGGCGTAGCCGGGTCGACGTAGTGCGCGTACCACAGGTCGATGACGTCGATATCCAGGCGGCGCAGGCTGCCCTCGAGCGCCCGGCGCACATAGGGCGGCGCGCCGTTGATCCTGAGGGAGAAGCCCCAGCCCGTGGGCAGGTCGGTGCCGGCCTCGCCCTGATCGAACACGATGCCGAACTTGGTGGCCACGAATGCCTCCCGGCGCCTGCCAGCGATTGCACGCCCCACCAGGGTTTCGTTGTGCCCGTTGCCGTAGGCATCGGCCGTGTCGATTATGTTCATGCCCACATCGAGCGCGCGGCGGATGGTGCCCACGGCATTGCCGTCTTCAGAGGCACCGTAATAGCCTTCGAGAACCATCGCTCCGTAGCCCAGGCGACCCACATCGGGGCCTGTGCTTCCGAGTGTCTTCCTGTCGATCATGACTGAGCCTCATCGAAAACGATGCCTTCCAGCGTCCGCGGGGACGGGCGCGCAAGCACACGACCCGGACAACGCCCCCGTTGAATGATGTCTCACCCAGGGCCCGCAGGGAAGTGCGACGGGGATACGTCGCGGCTGGATTGCTCGTCCCCGCCGCTCAGAGCACGGGCCTCGACACCGAGCCAGAGCGCGTGCATGTCGCGGGGCTCGGTGAAGTTGCGCGCAATCCGCCGGCAGCATTCGACGATGACCGTGGAGCCGCTGATTTCCCGCAGGGCGCGGGCGAGGTTGCACCAGCCCAAGCGACGTGCCGGTATCGCGCGGCCTGCACCAAGCTCGCGAACACGAGCGCCGTTGTCGAACTGATCGTAGGCGAAGGGCGTCACCACCTGCGGCGTTCCGGCGCGCAGCGCTTCTGCGGTCGTGCCGATACCCCCATGGTGAACGATCGCCGCCGCGTGGGGAAGAAGCTCCGACAGCGAAACCCAGGGCCGCCACAGGATCGACGGCGGCAGCTCCGGCGGGACCTGGGATCGCTCTCCGGTCAGGAAAATGGCCCGCCGCGCAAGCGCGGTAGTTGACGCGAGCGCGGCATCGAAAAACTGCCTCGCCTGGATGTTGCCGGTTCCCGGCGTGAACACGAAGGGCTTGCTGCCTGCCGCCAGGAACCCGCTCACCTGGTCATCGAGCCCGCCGGTGGCCTTGGCGTCGAAGAGCTGGAAGTCGCCCGAGACCAGCGGGCGCGGCCAATCGGGCATTGGTCGCCCGAACCACTCGGGGAAAAGCGTGACCGTCACGTCGGGCGCCTCCTCGATGTGCGCGAGCAGCGAGGCGCGGACTGGCGCCAGGCCAAGCGCGCGGCGGGCGCTGTTGAGCTGACCGATTCCGACAGGGTCAACCAGCCTTCCTTCCACCGCGCGCCACAGCGCCCTGCGACAGCGCATGGGAACCCATCGCGGGACAGTGAGATTTCCAAGCCGCATCGGGTCGTGGCAGGTCCGCATGGACGACGGCGCCAGGTGCACGGCGACTACCTTCCCGACTGAACCGGATTCCCGCGCGATGGCGGCGCCTGGAACGGCCAGGGGGTGCGAGATGGCCACCGTGAGGTGACTGGGGCTGCTCGCTCGAATGGCGGCGTCCAGGTGAAGCAGCTGCGTCTCGTAGGTGGCGAGCAGCGCGGCCATGCTGCGCGTCGGGTGCCAGATGTGCGGATCCCGGATCACGCGGAAATAGTCCTCTGGCGTGCCGAGTCCCACGTGATGAAGCCCTGAGTTTTCGAGCAAGCCTGCGTGCACCACGTGAGTGATGAACGTCACCTCTCTGCCGAGCTCCTGGAGCGTCTTGGCGACACGCATGAAAGGAAAAACGTCGCCCGTGGTACCGGCGCAGATGACAAGATAGCGGGGGGCGACGGAGTGCGTTCGCATCGGCGGCCTGCGGGTGCTGCGTGGGAAAGGGCGATTGCGTGAGCCCCATACGGCTCTCACGGGCACGCCCCCCCCGCCGACCCACCCCGAGGGAACTCGCCCGGAGAAGCTGCGGCTAGAGAGACACGGCAGGGCGCGAGCCGGCCTAACGAGGCTGTAGAAAAAGTCGCCGAACTCTACCGGGCCAAGAGTACAGGCGTACGTTCACCCCTCCCGCGGGTCGTAGCGTTCGATAGAGCGCGTCCTGCGGGGTCAATTCTGGTCTCATTTTCAACGCTCCGCGAAAGAGGACTTTTTCTACAGCCTCAACGCGCCGGCTGAGGAATCATGTCGTTGCGGCTAGGACCGATGCCGCTTTCCTGGAAAACAGTCTCGCCCTCCAGCACGGCGCTGAAGTGCGGCATGCCGGCCGGCACCATGTAAAAGCTGCCAGCGGGAAAGGCCAAAAGCCGGGATTCGTCCCACTCGGCCCCGACGGCGGACCAGTAGGTGCCCTCCAGCACCGTGATGACACGATCGTCCGGGTGGGTGTGAGGCATGAGCTTGTGGCCCGCCGCGGCGCGCACGCGGAAGGTAAAGGCCCCCGGCGCTTCCTGGCTGCCCTGGATGAAAGCGCGGTGCAAGGGAGGCTCCTTACGCACCAGCTTCCAGTCGATCCGCTCGGGCGTGACCGTCAGGAACAAGGGGTCGGCGGCGCCTGCGGGGAAAGACGCGAGCCCCGACAGCAAGAACGCCAGCGCAGCCCCGGCGAACGCGCCAGGCGCCTTCATCGGGGTTCGAGCAGGAACGTGAAGGTGGCCACGTGGCGATCGGTGTCGGCCAGGGCAGGAACCGCCGGCGGGGTATCGTGATCCACCGCCAGCACCTGCCACCCGGCGCCCCCCAGCGGCAGGCGAGCCACGCCTTGCGCGTCGGTTTCGAATCGCGCGATGTCCTCCTCGCGCTTCGCGGTCACGCCGTCCCCCACCTCCACGCGGGCGCCGACCACCGGCTTGCCCTCCCATAGAACCTGTACCCGCAGCGTGCCGCCGGGCCTGAGCACGGTGGCGGGGTCCGCGGGCACGAGCTCCAGCCGGTGGCCAACGGTGCGGTTGAAGGCGCTCCGGTCGCGGCCGTTCCACGCCTTGGCGTACTTGAAACTGCTCAAGCCCGCTTCGGTGCGCTCGAAGCCGTCGCGACGGGCGTTGCGGAAGCTGCCGTCGGGCAGCTTGCTCCAGAACCCGTTGTCGTAGCGCGCCGCAACCAGCGAGGGTAGCTCGTCGCCGGTTCCGTCGAGGCGATACACGGACCCGTCCCGCACCAGTTGGCTGGAGATCTCCCTGGGTGCGGCGGCCGGCCCGAGTAACACCACCTCCTGCTGCTTGGTGCGATCCAGGTCCTGCCAGTGCCCTGGTTGTCCTTTGCGCTCGGCACTTGGTCCGCGGGGGTCCTTAATCATTACTTTATCGTGCGCTAGGGCCGGCAGCGATGTGAGTGCAGCGAGACAGAGCCAGATATCGGTTCGCATGGGGGAATCCATCAGAAGGGGATCGTGACGCCGACGATGGCGCGGTAGGGTGCTTTCGGACTGGCGGCCACGAAGCCACCGAAATCAAAGGAGGTTTCGTTGAGATTGCGGTTGGCGCCCGGGTAGGCGATGAGCGACAGGAACACTGTTGCGCCGCGCCAGGATTCGTGACCATACGCGGCCCGCGCAGTAACGCGATGGTAGCTGCCGGTTTCGAGGCTGCGTTCGGCATTGAGCGGCTTGGGGCCGATCAGAAGGTCCACGAGCGACAGATCCACGCGGTGCAACCCGAAGGTGCGCAGCGACTGCACGCCCAGCGCGACCACGTAATCCGGTACGTTGGAAATGGCTTGCTGGCCGGCCGCGGCGGTGCGGCTTCGGGCATCCACGCGGCTGTAGTTGCCAAACAGGCGCACCGCGTCTGTCAGTTGCCACTGCGCTTCGAGGTCCACGCCATCGCGCTGTGTACTGCCGAAACTCTCCAGGCGAAGCGAGGCCGGGTTGAACGCGCTTTCGCGCTCCTGCCTGGTCTGCCAGAGCGACAGGCGCCAGAACACGCGATTGTCGGAGGTCGCCCCCTGGATGCCGGCCTCGTAGCTCGTGAGCGGCGAGATGCGCAGGGCGGGGGTGGCGGTGAGTTCGCCGAAGGGCCAGGGCGCCTTCAGCCCGCGCGCGGCATTCGCGAACAGTTCGGCCTGGTACTCGCCCGCCTGAAACACGCGCAGAGCCATGCCCAATTTGGGACTCCACTGCCCGTCGGTCCAGCGGACGGCGGCGGGAACAGTGGTGTCGTCTGCGCCAGCGCGGATGCGGGTCTCGAAGTGGTCATAGCGCACCCCGACGGTGAGCTTGAGCGGTTCGACGGGCTTGACCTGATACTGCCCGTACCCTGCCACCGTGCTGGTGTCAATCCGGCGGTTCACCGAGCGCGATATCACTTGGCGGGCCTGATCCGTGGAGAAATTCTGCGCATCCAGGTTTTCCTGGTTAGCCTGCACGCCCACCGACGCCTGCGAAGGCATGGCTCCTGTGTCGAAACTGGCCGTCTTGCGAACTTCCCCGCCGAACTGCTGAAGTTTGTCTTTTTCCTGTGACAGGTTGCCTGCCAGGGGCGGGATCTGGGGAGGAGCGAAGGCCGCCCAGCGATTGCGCTCGTCGTTGATGACGTACAGGTTCACCAGCCAGCCGCCGCCGTCGCGGCCCTCGGCGTCGTTGGAGCGGTAGTTGAACACCAGGTTTTGCTGCACCTTGGTGTCGCCGATCCCCGGAGAAAGCGCCGAGCGCTCGCGCAAGGAGCCGTTCTCGATGGCCTGCCGGTTCAGGTATCCCGGCGCATCGGCATCGCCTTCATAGGCCTGCATGCGAAACGCTCCGAGGCCCTCGAGCATCGGAAACACGTAGCGCGAAAACAAGTTGAGCCGTTGAACCCGGCTGTTGTCGGTGTAGCCGCGGCCATCGGAGGCCTCGGCCGCCACCAGCAGCTTGCCCGGACCGGCACTCGTGGCGAGGATCGGCACCACGCGGTAGCGCCCGAAGTTGTCCACGGAAGCCCGCGTCGAGGACACCGGCGCCACGTCGGTGTAGAGCTGGACCGACCCGGCCACTGCATGGTTACCCACAAAGGGGCTGAAGGGGCCGCGGGTCACGTCTACTCGGCTGATGAGCTCCGGGATGAGCTGGGCGAGGTCGATGTAGCCGTTGGTGTGCTGAGAGGCGCTCACATTCAGCGGCACGCCGTCCAGGAAGACAGCCACGTCGCGGCCGTGATTGCCGTCGTCGAAACCGCGCATGGAAAGCCCGTAGGCCACTCCGCCCTGGCCATATTCGTTCACCCACATGCCGGGCACGCCGCGGAACACGTCGCCATACGTGGTGATCGCCTTGCGGTCGAGCTCGGCCTTCTGAATGACGGTCACGCTCGCGGGCGCAGCCTGCGCATCCTGGGTGAGCTCCACCGGGCTGCGGCGCGGTTCCTGCGGCACCACCAGAACCTGCGGCGTGCGCAGGCCGGGCTGGTCAGCAATCTGCCCGCTGGCGACCCCGGCAACCACCGCTGCGAGCGAGAACAGGGCGCCGTGCGCCGCAGCCCTCCACTGCCCTGCCATCGCTTGCCCTCCTCCATGCACCTCGCGGCAACGGAAGATCAGATGCGAGAGCCATGGGCTGCGACTGACGCGGTCACTGCCCATTCCCCGACCTCACCGTTCTGACTTTGTATAGGAAAAGTCACACTCTTTCAAGTTTCCTCATACATCGCGAGCCAACGGGCCGGTGCGACCCACAGCCCTCATCACCCGACGGCGGCGCGCCAGGCGCTACTCGGCGGCGGCTAGGCTCAGCGAATGCGCCCGGGCAACCAGGTGGTGAGCGGCGGGAACACGATGGTGAGCAGCAGCACCACCAGCGCCCAGCCCAGGAAGGGCAGCACCTGCCACATCACCGGCGTGATACGCACCTTGCCCACGCTGGACACCACGAACAGCAGCAGCCCGATGGGCGGGTGCATGAGGCCGATCATGAGGTTGAGCACCACCACGGCGCCGAACTGGATGGGATCGATGCCCAGTTGCGCGCCCAGCGGGATAAGCACCGGCAGGAAGATGATCATGGCCGGCAGCGGCTCGATGATGCAGCCGATCAGCAGCAGGAAGGCGTTGATGATGAGCAGCACCACCACAGGGCTGTCGGACCACGACTGGATGATGCCCACCACGGTGGTGCTGATCTGGCTCTCGGCCACCAGCCAGCTGAAGGGGCCGGCGGCGGCCAGCAGGAACAGGATAACGCCCGTGGAGCGCCCGGCGGCGGCCAGCAGCCGGGGCAGCTCGCGCAGCTTCAGGCCGCGATAGACGAACAGGCTCACGCCCAGGGCGTAGAGCACCGCCACCACGGCGGCCTCGGTGTCGGTGGTGAGACCGAAGCGGATGCCGCCGATGATGATGACGGGCATGAGCAGCGCCCAGCCGGCGCGGCCGGTGGCACGCGCTTTCTCGGGCCAGGGCACGGGCAGGCGGCTGGGATAGTCGCGCAGCTTCGCCACCACGGAGCAGATGGCCATGAAGCCCGCCGCCAGCAGCACCCCGGGCACCACACCGGCCATGAACAGCTTCACCACCGACTGGCTGGCGAGCTGGGCGTACACCACCATTGGAATGGACGGCGGGATGATGGGCCCCAGCAGCGCGCCGGCTGCGATCACCGCACCCGCAAAGCCCTCGCCGTAGCCCTCGCGCTTCATGGCGGGAATGAGCGGCTTGCCTGTGGCCACGGCATCGGCCACGGCGGAGCCGGACACGCCCGCCATCACCAGGTTGGTGAGGATGGATACGTGGCCGAGGCTGCCGCGGATGCGGCCCACCACGGCCTGGGCCCAGTCGATCAGCCGCAGGGTGAGCCCGCCCCGGTTCATCAGTTCGCCGGCCAGGATGAACAGCGGCACCTGCACCAGCGCATAGGTATCCACGCTGGCGATCATGGACAGGGGCATCATGGCCGGGTCCACCTCGTCGCCCCGGTACTGCACGCCGAGAAAGGCGGCCAGCAGCATGGAGTAGCCGACGTCGTACCCCACCAGCAGGGCGAGCATGAAGGCCAGAAACAGCAGCAGCAGCACGGTCAGCCGGCCTCCACGTGGGAAGCCTGAGGCACGGGGCGGCCGGTGAGCCGCAGCGCCAGGCGCAGCACCAGAAAAATGATGGTGAGCAGGCAGGAGGCGAACAGGGCGATAGCCGGCCAGGCTTCGGAGATGACCGTGCCCAGCCGCTCCTGATCGCGGCCGATCTCCACCAGGCGCCAGCCATGCCAGGCAATGAGCGCCGCCAGGGCCATCATGGTGAACTCGAAAACCACCTCCAGCAACGTACGTACGGGCCGCGGCAGGCGGCTGTCGATCAGGTCCACGCGGATGTTGGCGCCATTTTTCACCGCCAGCGCGAAGCCGATGAAAGTGAGCCACACCAGCAGCACACGCGCATACTGGTCGGGGGCGGGCATGGGCAGCGTGACCACGTGGCGGTCCACCAGCGACGAGGCGACGATCACCACCAGGCCGGTCACCAGGGCGGCCACGAGCAGATCCAGGAGCCGCTCCACCAGGCGCAGGGCGTAGTCGATGCGGTCGATCAAGACAAGCCCCGGGATGCAGTGAAGGAGGTCATGCGAGAAGGCACCGCAGCGCTGCCCGCACTGCGGCTTGCAGCCTCATGGAACCCGCCTCGGCTCCGCACCCCGCCTACTTCTGCGCGTCGCGGATGCGCTGCACCAGCCCCTCGGGCCAGACCTTGCCCTCGTAGGCCCTGTGCACGTCGGCCCAGGCCTTGCGGAAAGCCTCGCGGTCGGGCACCACGTACTGCACGCCCACCTTCTTCAGCTCTTCCATGCCCTTGGCGTCGAATTCCTCACCCAACCGGGTGGCGAGCTGCCCGCCCTCCAGGGCGGCTTTGCGGAACAGGGCCTTTTGTTCGGGCGTGTAGCTCTTCCACTTGCGCTCTGAAACGTGGAAGGCGCCCATGTCGTAGGCATGGTCGGTGGCCGACCAGAACTTAGACACTTCGTGAAAGCGGAACGACAGCGTCAGGTCGAAGCCGTTGTCCTGGCCCTCCACCTGGCCGCGCGACAGGGCCATGTAGACCTCGTTGAGCCCCAGGGGCACCACCTTCACGCCCAGCTTCTCAAAGGTGTCGCGGAAAATGGGAATGGGCGGAATGCGCAGCCGCATGCCGTTCAGGTCTTCGGGCTTGCGGATCGGCCCCTTGGTGGTGACGATGGCGCGGGGGCTACGATCACCGCCCACGGCGAACACCCGCACGCCACCGGCCTGGGCGCATTGGTCGAACAGCTCGGCGAAGATGGAGCCGTTGAGCACCTCCTCGGCAGCGCGTTTGCTCTTGTACAGGTAGGGCACGTAATTGACGTTGAGCTGCCCGCAGCCCTTCACCTGCCCGAGGTTGCCGGGGCCTAGGTAGGCCATATCCACGGTGCCTAGCTGCATACCCGCGATGAGCTGCTGGATGTCACCAATCTGGCTGTCGGCGTAGACCTGCACCTTGATGGCACCCCTGGATTCCGCCGCCACCACCTCGGCGAATCGCTCTGCACCGCGATGCAGGTTGCTGCCTGTGACGAAAGGCGTACCCAGGCGGACGTTGAGCGTGTCGGCCACGGCTGCGGAGGCGGCCAGCAGCGCCGCGGCGGCGGCGCACAGCCGCAGTGTCGGATTCATCGCTCCCCTCTCCTGGTGGTTGACAGCGGCGCCAGCCCTTCGCCCGGGCGGCGTGCGCCGCGGACCGGATCAGTCCGCTTTCTTGAAGTCGAAATCCAGAACGAGGTAGCGGCGTCCCGTGAGGTCCTTGGTCTTGCTGATGGTTTCGCCGCCATACTCCACCTCGAAGGTCCAGCGCCCCGAGGGCGTGTTGGCATAGAACAGCGGGCCCTCGGAAACGGCCTCCAGCAGGGCGTCCCCCTTGACGTCGCGAATAGTCACCCTGACCCCGCTGATCCGGGTGTGCTCGCCTCCTTGCGTGAACAGCAACTGCACCGGGTACTTGGACGCCACCTGCTCGAAAGCCCTGGCCTGCTCGCCCAGGCCACCCGAGATGTAGGCGATGCCGCTTTGCTTGCGCACCTTGATCCCCAGGGTGGCCTCGTCGGCCATGGCGGCGGGCGCGGCCGTCATGGCGAGGCTGACCAGGGCCAGCAAGAGACGTACATTCACGGGCTGCCTCCAGCGCAACAACACGAATCGAGAATAGCACGCGAGGCCCCGCAAGCAACGAGGCCGGGGCGGTGCCCGGCCTCGCGGTTGACGGATGGCCTGCAGCCGTAGTCAGTTGGCCGGACGGGCAGCCTCCGGCGCCCGGGCCTGCTCGTCGCCGCAGTACAGGGCCATGGCCTCGTTGTGGCACCAGTGGGCGTTCATGTTGAAGTTGGCACGAAGGCACTCGAACATGTGCTTGCCCATCTCGTCGGTCCAGTGGCAGCTTGCGCGCCGGGTGTGAAAGCGCTCCAGGGTGTTGGTGACGGACTTCCTGTAGTCCTCGGAGGCGGCCTCGTCGGCGGCGCTGGCGGGAAGACATTGCAGCAGTAGCGCAACTAGCACGGCGGTGAGCGTGGCTTTCATGGCAGGGTCCTGGCGAATGTGTTTGAAAACGAACTTCGCCGCACCCTCACTCGAGCGCACTGGCGAATGACCGCAGATTGTAGCCCACCCCCCGCCGGCGACCGCGCGGCGCGCTACTCGGCGTCAGCCTGTACCAAGGGGGCGGCCTTGCGAAATGCATCGAGGGCGTTGCACGCGGCATCGATGCGAACGATGGTGGGAAAGGGCGAAAGGTCCACCTGAAAGCGGCGCGCGTTGGCCACCTGGGGCACGAGCACCACGTCGGCGAAGCCGGGCGTGTCGCCGTGGCAGTAGGTGCCGGTCTCGCCCTCGCCCGCGAGCCGCCGCTCCAGGGCGGTGAAGCCTGTGCTGACCCAGTGGCGGTACCAGGCGAGCTTCTGCTCCTCGGTGATCTTCAGCACCTCGGTGAGGTATTTCAGGACCCGCAGGTTGTTGAGCGGGTGGATTTCGCAGGCACTGATCAGGGCGAGGGAGCGCACCCGGTTGCGCGCCACGGGGTCCTCGGGCAGCAGACGCGGCTGCGGGTGGGTCTCATCGAGGTACTGCAGGATGGCCAGGGACTGATACAGGCGGCGCCCCCGGTCCTCCAGCACGGGCACCAGGTTCTGGGGATTGATGGCATCGAACTCGGGCTCGAACTGGCTGCCCCGGGCGATGTGCACCGGGATGTAATCGTAATCGATGCCCTTCAGGGCCAGGCCGATGCGCACACGGTAGGCCGCGGAACTGCGGAAGTAGCTGTAGAGCTTCATGGCTGTCGATCCTCCTTCAGTCCGACGCGGCGGCGCGCAGCTGGCGGTAACGCCACAGCAGGCCGGCGGCGGTGCACATGTCCTCGGCGTCGTCGAAACAGGGCACGCCAGCGCGGGCCAGCGTCTGGAACCAGCGGGCCTTGTGTTCCAGGGTGCCCATCATGGAATGCAGCACGGCCACCGGCGCCCCCGCAGCCACGCGCGCCAGCGATTGCACCACGGGCTCGGCGTCCACCATGAAGGGCACCACGTGCACCATCAGCACGGTGTCCACGCCACCTCGCGTGTGCTCGAACACAGCGCCCAGGGCAGCCTCGAAGCGGTCCTCGCGGGCGTCTGCCAGCAGGTCGATGGGATTGGCCACCGCCGCCTCGGGCGGCAGCGCCTCAATCAGACGCCGCTCGAGCGCCTCCGGCAGGGCCACCAGTTCCAAGCGCTCGGCCACGGCTCGATCGGCCGCCAGCACGCCCGGCCCGCCGGAATTGGAAACAATCAGCGCTCGCCCGCCAGCGCCGTCCGGCAGCAGGCCGAACACCTTCCCGGCGAGGCGCAGCTCGCGCAGGCTGCCCACGCGCAGCACGCCGGCCGACGCGCAGAACGACTCCACGTGCGCATCGGGGCCGGGGCTGGCACCGGTGTGGCGCAGAGCCGCAGCGCCGCCTGCATCGGTGCGCCCGCCCGCCAGGACGATCACCGGCTTGCGGCTTGCTACGCGCCGGGCAACGGCGGCGAAGCGATCCGCGTCGCCGAAGGACTCCAGGTACAGCAGGATCGCCCCGCAGTGAGGGTCTTCGCCGAAATGGTCGATGTACTCGGTCACGCCGAGGTGCATGCCGTTGCCCACCGACACCACCGCGCCCAGGGGGATGTCCATGGCGTGGCTGGCGGCGATCATCTCCTCGGCGATCGCGCCCGACTGGGACACCAGCGCCACCGGACCACCCCGGGGAAGGTCGCGGAAGAAGGTGGCGGCGAAGGGGCGGGCGGGATCGAGCAGGTTGACCACGCCCGCGCAGTTGGGCCCCGCCACCAGCAGGTCGTGGCTTTGCGCCAGCTCGCGCAGTTGCGCATCGCGTGCGAGGCCGACTTCGCCCGCCTCGGCGAAGCCGCCTGGCAGGATGAGCAGATTGCGGTGGCCGCTGACGGACGCCTCGCGCGCCACCTCCAGGATCGACTCGGGCCGCACCAGCACGGCCACCACATCTGCGGGCGGTCGAACTTCGCGCAGTGAAGCCGCCGCGGGCAGCCCCTGGATGATGCCGCCCCTGGGATTGACCGGCACCACCCGCCCCGGAAAGCCGCACGCCCGCAGGTTGCGCAGCACGGCGCCGCCGGAGCTGGTGGAGCGCTCGCCCGCGCCCACCACCGCGATGGAGCGGGGTTGCAGGATGTGGCGCAGGCGCTCCCCGGGGGTCGCCGCGGCTGGCGCGCCGCGCAACCGTGCGCCGATGGCGGCGAGAGCGTCGCCTTCTCCGAAGCCGCCCGCCTTGGTCACCAGCCATCGCCCACCGCCCGCCAACGGCAGGCGCGCAAAGGCGATGCCGGGCATGAGTTCACCGCTCACCTCGACACTGGAGACACCCGCCTCGGCGAGCAACGCCAGGGCCGTGTCGCCGCCCGTGGCCACCACCGCGCCCACCGCGGGCGCACCGGCCATGGCCAGCGCCGCCCGCGCCAGCCGCGCCGCCACGGCCTGCGCATCATCGGGCCGCGTCGGGCTGGCGACAGTGGCACGCAGCAGCAACTGATCTGCTGGAGGCGGCTCGCCGTGCCAGTAGCCATCGGGGGCCTCCAGCACCACCGCGCCGGCCTGCGCCAGCGCGGCACACTGCTTGCCCGCAGCCTCGGCCCGGGATCCAACCACATATAGCACCACCCCGCGGCACTGGGGTTCGGGCGCGGCGAACCCGGGCACGGCCAGGGCGCGGGCCAGGGCCCCCGTGAGCCCGGCGGACCCCACCAGCAGCCAGTCGCCAGCGTGGCGCAGGCCGCGCGCGGCGGCCAGGTCGAGCTCGGCCTCGGTCTCGCCGTCGAGCACCTCCACGGGCTGGCCGGCGAAGGCCTGCGCCAGCGGCGTGGCGAGGGCTGGCGAGAGGGCGTCGCGGGCGAAGGCGGTGCGCGCCAGCGGTACGCCGCGCACGTGCACCACGCCCTCGTGCACCGTGCGGCCCTGAGCCGGGAAGGCGGTGGCCACGAGCGCGCGCGGCCGCTCGCAGCCATGCAGTACCGCGATCGTCTCGGCCACTACGTTGCCGCGCAGGGTGGAATCCACCTTCTTGATGACCAGATCGAAGCGCGCCGCCTGCACCGCGGCGCAGAAGGCCAGCACCCGCTGCACAGCCTGCGCCGCGGGCAGGTGGCGCGCGGCGGTGTTCACCGACACCACCCGCGCGATGGCCAGCGCGGCCGGTTCCAGCGCGGCGGGCGGGGCCCCCCCCC